>JAEYVS010000165.1 GCA_023429265.1 Bacteroidota bacterium
AAACACTTCGTAAGAGCAGGCAGCCCTGCCAATCAAATGAACGGCAACTGGGTATTAAATGTAAGTGATAACGCAGCTGGTGACACAGGCCGTGTAAATGCATGGTCAATCTGTTTCTACAGTGGAAACATCACTCAGATCATCAGCAATAGCAGTGAAACACCTGACAGATATACTTTAGGTCAGAACTATCCAAATCCATTTAACCCAACAACCAAGATCAACTTCTCAATTCCAAAAGCAGGACTCGTAAGCCTTAAGGTTTATGATATGCTAGGAAGAGAAGTAAGCTCATTGGTAAACAGGCAGTTAAATGCAGGAACATTCACAGCAGAATTCAATGGTTCAAGCTTATCAAGCGGAACCTATTTCTACAGACTCCAGGTTGGAGATTTCGTAGAAATTAAGAAGATGGTACTGCTTAAGTAATTTAATATTGTATTATAGTTATAAAAAAAGCCTCCCATTGGGAGGCTTTTTTTATGTGCAATAATAAGTACTCAGTGGATTTCCTTGAACTTTAGCTTCGGTATTAGTATCCTCTAAATATCTACTGCAAATAACATTTTACAAGGAGTAGGAAATGAAAAGAATTTCAACCGTTTTTTTCTTATCTATATTAGTCTCAGTTGTTTTTGTAGGCTACTCAACACAAAACAACACTTCTGACGGCAAAGCTCCATCCATTTTAGAAGTTCACACAACGCGAAATATTCATTCAGATACAATTCCACCCGGGGCGCTCCCTTACCCAACAAGATTCAACTGGAATTATTCTTTAATACCTGGTGTAATTGAAGGAACTGTTGGTGCTTGTTTGGTTAACGGTAATTGGATATTAAATAGCCGTAATAATACCTCATACTACAGGTACGCAGCTAATGGTCCCGGTGGCGGTCCGGGTACTTTAACTGACTCGGGTACATATATTGGAGGAATAATGGATATGACTCTCCGGGATGGTATGTTGTTTGGAGGGCAGGGAGCCGGTACAATATATAAAATGCATCCAACAACTCTTGCTACTCTGGACTCATTTGTTACTCCTGGTCAGTATAGAGCTATAGCATGGGATCCCAATAGAAAAGGTTTTTGGGGAACAAATTTAAGCGGAAATTTAGAATGTTTTGATACAAATGGTGTTTTGCGAGGAAAAGTTAATTCATCTTTGACAGGTAAATATGGTTTAGCATGGGATTCAACTATTATACCTGGAAATGCTACTCTTTGGGTTTGGAATCAGGGTGCTAATGGAAATAATCTTGTAATATATAATATTACTAATGGCGCAATATTGGAGTCCTGGACATTTACTCCAGTTGGAAGTGAAATTGCAGGGGGAGCTGAAATTATGGTGCAAAACGGTAGAAATGTATTAGCATTAAACTATCAAAACTATGCTTTGGTCGGATTTGATCTGGGACCCGCCTTTAATCCTAGCCCTGGATATATGTGCTTCATAAGAAATGGGCTTAATACAGCAATCCCTGATAATAACCCGGTTGGTGTTAAAGACAGTATTATTGTGGGTTTTATATATGGGGGCTTAAAAGACATCTCAGTTGTAATTGATACTATCTTCCACCCTCGTATCGGTGACCTGACTGCAATTTTATCACACAATGGACAAGCAGATACTCTATTTAGCAGGCTGGGCACCGGTAAAATCGGTAATATAACTGAGAATATGATTAATCTCAGATTTACAGATTCGGCTTCTGTTCCAATTAGTTCATTACCTGATACGGTGAATCCTTCTCAAGGTACTTTTTTACCGGGTGGCAGGTCAGGTGTAGATTCACTGAGAAAACACTTTATTAGAGGCGGTCCAGGAAGTCATCCCGAAGGCCTATGGAATCTTACTATTAAAGACCATACTTCTGGGGATTCCGGAATTCTAAAGGCATGGTCTATATGTATGGATGGTTACCTTTTACAAATATTTTCCAATTCTACCGAAATACCTGACAGATATCGCTTACAGCAAAATTATCCGAACCCGTTCAATCCTATAACTAACATTAAATTCTCTATCCTAAGATCCGGTTATGGAAGTCTAAAAGTATATGATATGCTGGGAAGGGAAGTTAAAATATTATTTAATGACTACATTGAGCCGGGAGAGTTCACAGCAGAATTCAATGGTGCCGGGTTATCCAGTGGAACTTACTTCTACAGACTCCAGGTTGGAGATTTCGTAGAAGTCAAGAAGATGGTACTGCTTAAGTAATAAGCTGTTATAGAAATTATATACATAAAGCCCTGCACCTTAAAATGCAGGGCTTTTTTTGTTTATTTCACTTTGTAGCTTTTCAATCTAATCTCAAGAAATGATTTCAATTCGAAATCATCGTAATCATCTATTTTGTCGAACATTTCTTCTGTCTTACGGGTGTTTCCCTGCCGGGAATATATCTTTCCCAGCTCAAAGTATGCGTGCGGTATCATCCATTTTTCAGTTTCAGGCTTGAGCTTAGTGCAGCGTGTAAAGTAATCGATGGCAAGGTCATCTTTCTTTGAGTAGGTATAGGAGTGTCCTGTTTCCATATACAGCCGGATCTTATCATCATCGCTTAAATTCGTAAATCTATCCGATACAAGAACATTATTTAGAATCTGCAGCGCTTCTTCAGGTTTTGAAGAATATCTGTTGTTCATTGCCGTTAAGATCAAAGAGTCAAATTCATTGATGGGTTTGGATATCAATTTTTTTGAGTACTGGTAAAACAGTTTTTCTGCCTCACCATCCCTTTCTTCATTAAAGTCCGTTCTTGCTCTTCCATAAAAGGATAAGGCTTTCTCTCTATTGCCTAATAACTCAAATGCGATTCCTGCATGAAAGGTACTGATATTATACCTGTCTTCTTTGTGGACGTATTTCAAATGTTCTTCAAGATGAAAGGCAGCATTTTTAAAATCATTTTTCCTGAAGTATGCCATCCCCAAAACATAATGCGCACCTTTGGATATTTCCTTTTGGAGGGAATGTTTATTCATTTCCAGTGATGTCAGAGCGTTTTGTACTGCGAGGTCAGGCTTGCCGGTTTGCAGCAAGATGTTGGCATAAAATGATCTGAATAAAGGACTTTCAGGGTATTTGTCAGATAACTCCTTTAGCAAGGATTCCGATTCACCATTGTCTTCTTCCAATTCTTTAAGAGAAAAAAGAGATAAATAAACTTTAGATTCGATCTTGGTGAATTTTCCATTCTGCTCCGAGGTCTGCAAAAGTCTTTTACCGTCACTAACATTCCCGTCAAATCCAATAATGGACAAAAGCCACTTAAATTTTTCAGGTACGTAACCAATTGCGATCTTATACAAACCCAATCCCATATAAGCGTCGTAAAACCCCGGATTTTTTTCAATGACTAAAGAAAGCAGTCGGTATCCGTCGTTTCCATTCCAGGCGGCCTTCATCAGGCTTTTATTCAGGCTCAGCATTAAAAGAGACTGATAGCTGTGAGACTGGCCTTTATAATACAATGCTTCAATATTGTTTTCATCCTTATCCAGGATGTCTTCACATCTTGTCACTACTTCATTTGATTTTCTAATGTATTCCGAATACTCTCCTTCATCTCTGCTTGAAATAGCAGAATAAAAATGTATCAAAGATTCGTAAAAATAACCTTTAATATCATCAGGGGCATTTTTTTGTGCTGTAATGAATTTTTCCTTCGCGCGGTCAAATTTCATATTGTACAGATCATCCAGTCCGGAATAAATTAGATTATCAATGTTGGGATTTGAGGGGAAAACAGTGGAAATAGTGAAAAAACTGAGTAAAAGGCTAAATGCTAAAAACGAAAATTTCTGCATATGCGGTTTAATGTTAATTAAGCTAACAAATATAACACAAATTATGCGAAAAAAATTTAATAGCTTTATTTTGCAAACATACATAGCTATATTTATGCTTTTTGGAAAACAAAATTCCCATTTAATGTCAAAAATTATATTTGAGATAAACTACAACATCAATCCCGCAAAAAGGAATGAATATCTGGAACTCGCTGAAAAGCTAAAAGATGTCATAAAAAACAACCTTGGTAAAGATTATGATATTTACGAAAATAAGAAGGGTTCCAATAATTTTTCGGAAATTTATGTCTGTAAAGACGAGGAAGAATACGAAAACATTGAAGATAACAATGACGAATCCGTGATGGACCTTACGGATAAGCTTTATTCCATAACTGACGGAAAAGTATCATATATCACAAAATACGGTATTTAGTCCAAAATAAAGAAATTTTTACATTTAAAAAGTAGTTGCTATTCTT
>JAEYVS010000212.1 GCA_023429265.1 Bacteroidota bacterium
GAACACGGCAGGGAAATCAACCTATAACAGCTATTAAAACCAATGATATCTTAGTATATGATATCATAAGGGCAAATAACTGGGAAAGACCGGTGTATTTCTCCATAACGGTAACAGATGACAACTACATCGGTTTAAATGAATACCTTGTAACAGAAGGCATGCTGCACAGGCTCGTTCCATATAAAGCGGTTTCGGAAACCGGGCTGGCAGTAAATGAAGAAGTGATGAAGCAGTGTTTATTTGATAATCCTCAAACTCCTTCATTGGGACCTCAATATGGTTTTATTTTGAAAGGATTAAATGACCCAAGTATTTTCTACAACCAGGATGCCGAAAGAATGATTCAAACTTACAGGTCATTATTTATGATGCTCGCTGAATCATACACAAGGAATCCCGCTACATATCCGGAGGTGCAAAACACTCTAAACGAGATGGAGAGAAAGATCCCGAGAACCGTGATCCCGATAGACTACCGTTTGAAATACCAGATAGCAATGATGCTATATAGAATTGGTGATGAAGCCGGATTCAAGGAGTGGGGAACTGAAGCGCTCGATGGAGCAAATAAGGACATCCAGGCTAATCCAATGATGATGAGCGGAAGATTTAATCCGTACATAATATCCATCGACATATATGACGCTATGGGTAACTATCAGGCTGAGCTTGAAATCTTGAAAAGAGTACAGGCGATGAATCCACAGGATCCATCGGTACTGCAAAAGATACAGGAAGTAGAGACAAAGATGCGCGGAGGATCATTACCGCAGGATACAACTAAGCAGGATGGTACCGATACTGATACAACAGGTCAAAACTAAAAATATTGTTATTTTAATTCATAAATAAAATTTTGGAAATGATCCCGGCATCACCGGGATTATTTTTTTAAAGTTTATCATGGCAAAAACCAAAGCATTAAAGCAAAAAGTACAGTCACAGCCGGTTAAAAAAGCTTCCCCGGACAATAATAACATCGTATATGTGCTCCTTGGAGCGATATGTCTTATTTTTGTTTATTTGTGTTTCCAGACAAAATTCATACAGGATGATGCTTATATTACATTCAGATATGTAGAAAACTTCATCAATGGGAATGGGCTGGTGTTTAATGTAGGGGAAAAAGTAGAGGGATATACAAACTTTCTCTGGCTTTTATTGCTCAGTGTTTTTGCAGTACTTGGAATGAATATTATCGACATTTCGCAGTATCTGAGTGTTGGGTTTGGTGTGATGACACTCGTAATGACATACAAAGTATCTTCGCTCATAATCTTAAAGGATACCACGGCATTAACAAAGAAAGTAAAAAGTTCTAATGAAGATGAAGGTCCCGCTAAGCTATTAGACCTCATACCTGTCATACTCACCGCTTCGGTGGGGGCGTTCCAGTATTGGTCCATAAGCGGTATGGAAACCTCTATGTTTGTTGCTCTTTGCCTTCTTGCCATTTATTTCTACCTGAGGGATATGAATAAGCCGGGTATTATTTACAGTTATCCGCTGGTTTTATTTTTAGCTTCACTGACCCGTCCCGAAGGGCAGTATGTTTTTGGTATAATCATACTGCACAAGATAATTATGTCATTCAGGGAAAATAAGTCCGGCGCGATCAAAGAGCTATTATCAAAGAACAATCTGATCACATACGCGATATACATAGTACCAACAGTATTATATATGCTTTTCAGACTGGCATATTACGGCTATCCATTCCCGAATACATTTTACGCGAAGACTGGCTTTTCAGCGGTGTATCTTCAGACAGGCTGGGAATATTTCTGGGATTTCGCGTCAGGTTATTTACTATGGGGAATTGCATTCATAGCCCCTTTATTTCTTTTCAAACGTAAAGAGATATTCCCTCAAGTTCTTTTGTTGTTTATGCTTTATTTCTTATATACAGTGTATATCATTTCAATTGGAGGCGACGTTCTTCCGCTATACAGGTTCTTTTATTTCGTGGGACCACTGGTCTTTATTCTCTTCGGAAAGGTTCTGACATTATTTTATTTTTATGTAAAGAACAACGTAACTTCAGGAAAACCCATCGGAGCTGTTTCTCTTGTATTAATAGCCGCGGTAGTTTACGGATGGTATAATTACTCAAACCAGAAGGATGACATTCAGCAGAAGATGGAGCTGGAGAACGGTCTTGTAGCAAAGATGCAGATAGCAGGGGAGTGGTTCAACGCCAAACAGCAGGAGAAAGGCGAAGTACTCGACGTAGGAGCTACTACTATAGGAGCTTTATCTTACTATGCCGGCGATAAGGTGAATATCATAGATATGCTGGGCTTGACTGATGAAGAAGTCGCTCACAATCCGCAGCCGATTCCCGAAATATCTGAAGGATTCATCGGATGGAAGGAAAGGAATTACAATGTTGATTATATGATGTCACGTGATCCGGATTATGTTTATTTCTCCACAGGAATAAAGCCAAGCGCGTATGCTGAAAGAGCTCTTTTTACGAATGATGAATTCATCGACTATTATTATCCTTATTACTTCACGATAGCGAGTAAGAATTTCACCGACATTGTTTATAAAAGGAAATCCGATGCTGAAGTTCAGGCAGACACGAGGAACTATCCTCCGAATCCAAACTATAAGAAGTCGTTTATCAATAATTATACCGGCGGAATGAATCTCTCCCGCGATAATACTAAAATAAATGACGCCATTGGCTTATTCCAGAAGACTATTGCTGAAGGACCTCCGGAATTCGGAACGCCATACCAGTTCATCGGCGAGTTGTACCTTAAGCAGGGAGATAAGCAAAAAGGACTAGAAAATCTTGAGGAGGCAGTTGAGATCGACGATTATAATGTGCTTGCTCACTATTACTTATATTCATTAAAAATGGAATCCGGTGATTCTACAGCGGCGAATGGTCATATTCAGAAGATAATGCAGTACGCGCCGGAAATGCTTCAATAGTTTATAGAGTTATAGCCTTTAAGATGAGAATTATCATAAATGCTCTTTCCGGGAATGGCGATGCCCTTATGTTTTCGCCTTCACTGAGAATACTAAAGGAGAAATTTCCGGATGCCGAAATAGACATGCTGGCTATGTTTAAATCGGTAAAGCAGATGTATTCACATAGTCCCTTCCTTAATGAAATATTCTTCATAGATTTCCTTAAACAGTCAAGAATAAAATCGCTCAGAGAGATTTCCCAGATCCGCAAGCGAAAGTATGATATAGGTATAAACGTATATCCGGCTAACAGGCGCGAGTATAATATCCTGAATTATCTCATTGGCGCAAAACAGAGGTTATCTCATCATTATCTCCATACAAAATTCTCCAGGATGGAGGGACTTAATACAATCCTGGTTGATGAAGTAAAGGACAGGCACAATGTCCTTCAGAATCTCGACCTTATTAAGAAACTTGCTCCTGTATCTGATTCAATGGCAGGCGGACTGGAGATATATATTAGCGAAGAGGACAGGAATAAGGCTTCCGGGTGGATAAACGAGATCAATCCCGACGGTAATATGCTTGTTGGTTTCCACGCGGGGTCTTCCACTCTGAAAAATCACATCAATAAAAGATGGGACGCAGTCAGGTACGCGGAGGTTGGGAAAATACTGATGGAGAAGTATAACGCAAAGATATTGTTATTCGGTATTGAGCACGATGTGAATAACTACATTCACGAGAGACTAAATGGTGAATCTATCATTGCTTCCACCTCCAATTATATGGACTCGATGGCAAGGATGGAGCATTGCAGGCTCTTCATTTCAAACGATACGGCATTTATGCATTCTGCCGCCGCCTTCAAAATACC
>JAEYVS010000248.1 GCA_023429265.1 Bacteroidota bacterium
CATACCCTATTGCCTGTACGATTGTAGCTTATCTGATAATAAGAGCCGTCATCCTTACTATTATAAAAGGTGGTATTGACTGGAGAGGTACATTTTATGGTATCGATGAATTAAAAAAGAATAAAATTAAATTATGAAACGATTATTATACTATGTAATAATACTCTCTATTCCTTTATCCCTATGGGAAGAGAGGTGCTCTGACTTGTCGGAGCGGGGAGAGATAATCTTTGCGCCTTTGCGGTGAGAATTCCCCTTGACAAGTAACCCAAAAGTTACGTATTTTTGTGTAACCATAAAGTTACGCTATTAATCAAAATATATGAGCAGACAGGTAGACAATATATTTAACGCGCTCTCGGATACCAGCCGCCGAAAGATACTCACAATGCTTATCGATAAAGAAATGCATGTGAATGAAATAGCCGGACATTTTAAGTTCAGCCGTCCCGCCGTTTCAAAGCATCTCAGGATATTGCAGGAATCCAAACTAGTGATACCACGCCGCGAAGGACGCGAAAGGTATTACCGCGTAAATGCCAAACCTCTCAAAGAAGTCAATAAATGGCTGGAATATTTTGAGAAGTTCTGGAATGATAAGCTTCACTCTCTCAAAAGTTTTGTTGAAAAAGAAAAAATATAGAATAATGGATAATGCCCCATTTATTAAGGAAATTTTGTTAAATGCCCCGCTCTCCAGCGTCTGGAAAGCAATCACCGACAAAGACCAGATGAAACAGTGGTACTTTGACCTGGATGAGTTTAAGCCGGAGGTTGGATTCGAATTTCGCTTCTATGGAGGCAAGGACGAATGCCACCAGTACCTTCATATATGCGAGATCACCGAGGTTATCCCTGAAAAAAAACTCACTTACAGCTGGAGATATGACGGAGATCCGGGCTTATCGCACGTTACCTGGGAGCTGATCCCCGATGGTGACAGCACAAAACTGATCCTTACCCATTCAGGTATCGAGACCTTTGCTCAGGATAATCCTGACCTTGCGAAGGAGAACTTCGAGCAGGGATGGAATAATATCGTCGGTAAAAGTCTTAAAGAATTTGTTGAATCTAATTAACACTAAAATGGAAAAGAAAACATTTACCAATAGCCTTAAGTTAAATTCTTCGCCTGACCGCGTATGGAAAATTGTTACAGATCCCGTTTTGATCAGGGAATGGGCTTCAGCTTTCGGACACGGTACCCACGCTGAGTCAAGCTGGGAAGTCGGGAGCGTTGTCGAGTGGAAGGATATGGGAGGAAATATCGGAGCGAAGGGAATTATTTCAAAAAAAGAGCCGGAGAAGGAACTGCGCGTAGATTTCTTCGATGACGTAAAAATGACAGACCCTGCGCAGATCGGAGAATATTCCGAAATATACACCATCGAAAGTGATGGAGATACCACAACTCTGACGGTAACAACAGGACCTCTCGATGAAAAATACATCAATGGCTTCGTCCCAATGTGGGAAAAAGCATTTACTTACATTAAAAAACTTGCGGAAAAATAAAACAGATGAAAAAACTTCACGATAAGCATTTTCCGAACGAAAACCGCAAATACCGCGACGCCCGGAATGACCTGCTGAAAGCTGAAATTAAGCTCCGTAAACAAACAGAGGATGTCGCATCTCTCCGCAGAAAACTCCCGGTCGGCGGTAAGCTGAAGGAAGACTATACATTCGAAGAGATTGACCCTAAAACCGGGAAGGCAAAGGAAACAAAATTATCCGAGCTCTTTGGAGATAAGGATACTCTCATCGTATACAGCTATATGTACCCTCCGGAAAACGAGCGCCCCTGCGCCAGCTGTACCTCCATCATCGACGGTATCAATGGAATGGTATTTAATGTAAATGAACGGGTAAGCTTTGTAATGGTTGCAAAAGCTCCAATAAAGAAGCTTGCTAAATGGGCGAAGTCAAAAAACTGGAAGCACGTCCGGATGTTGTCATCATATAACAATACATACAATACAGATTACTTCGGTGAAACAGAAAGCGGCGGACAGATGCCGATGACTAATGTCTTCATCAAAAAAGGAAAGAACATAAACCACTTTTGGGGCACCGAGCTCCTTTACGCCCCAACTGAAAAAGAACAGGATCCCCGCCACGCAGATACAATCTGGCCGCTATGGAATCTTCTTGATATGACCCCGGACGGCAGAGGCGCAAAATGGAATCCCATCCACTGGTAAATTTAGAATGCTCTCCCCTTTGTACAAAGGGGAGAAGTCGCGACCTGCGAGGTTACCGAGCGGTATTCGCGACAGAGGGGTTTAGATTTCTTAGTGCCTTCTATACCCACGTTCCCAAACTCCCGTTCGGGAACGCAAAAAATACCGTTCTGCAAAATTCCCCTCTAGAGAGGGGTGGCATTCCGCAAAGCGGAATGACGGGGTGTGTTACATTCCACATACCCCAAATCTCGGCTTATATGCGTTTCAAACTTCATAACCCCCACTCCTTACCAAGAAGAGGGGAAGAGCGAAGCGAAGGGGAGAATTGAATATATAAGTTATTAAGTATATGTAACTTATAGCCCATAATTGCTTCATCCGGCATTCTCATCAAAGTATATTGCATTTCCACTAATTACGTTTTATCTTGCTAAACGTAGTTAAAATTACTTTAGCTATGGTTAGCGTAGTTAATAAAATTATGTATTTATACTCAAAAATAAAATATTCAGGGTAAATTTGAATGAGAAGTGGTAAATTTGTAACCCAGTTAGCAGGATCTTCTAAATATAAAGCATTCATTCCGGATAATCTTCCCTTTGATTTAAAACTGGATTTATCGATCTATGATCTATTATCTAAAGCTGATATATCATTAGGAAGGTTAGATGGTATTGCTGAAACATTACCTAACGTAGATTTTTTCTTAATAATGTATATACGAAAAGAGGCTACACTTTCATCTCAAATAGAAGGAACACAAGCAACATTTTCAGATATTTTAAAGTATGAATCAAACATTGAGGATTCTGAAATTAATAATGATGTGGATGAAATTATTAATTATGTTTCAGCATTGAATTATGGAATTGAAAGGCTCAAAAGTTTTCCATTGTCGTTACCCTTAATTAAAGAAATACACTATAAACTATTACATGGAGTTCGGGGAGAAAATAAAAGTCCTGGAGAATTTAGAAAATCACAAAATTGGGTAGGTGGAAATTCGATTAATTCGGCAAGTTATGTGCCTCCTCCGGTTCATGAAATGAACGCCGGTCTGAATGAATTAGAAAAATTTATTCATAAATCTTCACCCTTGCCTATTTTAATAAAAACAGCCTTAATTCATTCTCAATTTGAAACCCTTCACCCATTTTTAGATGGAAACGGAAGGCTGGGCAGACTTTTAATAACATTCTATTTATGCTCACGAGGAGTATTAAAAAAGCCATTACTTTATTTATCGGAGTTTTTTAAAAAGAATAGAGATGAATATTATAAAAAGTTAAATGCAACAAGAACTAATGATGATATCGAGGGATGGATTAAATTTTTTCTTGAAGGGGTAGTTGAAATCTCTGACAGTGCAGTTGATACTATTAGAAAAATTATTTCACTTAGTGAAAAGGATAAGATTATGCTGATTCAGTCTGGAAGACGAAATGAAAAGGGAATAAAATTATTAACATATCTATACTCTTCACCTTTTGTAACTTATGGGAAAGTAGAAAAAATCGTAAACGTTAAAGGACCGAATGCAATTGCCTTGGTTAAAAAATTCGTTCAACTTGGAATATTAAAAGAAGTTTCCGGTCGAAAAAGAAATAAAACTTTCGCTTACCAAAATTATATTGATTTATTTTATTAAAGGGTTTAAAATCATGCCTTCTCAAGCCCCTCTCC
>JAEYVS010000069.1 GCA_023429265.1 Bacteroidota bacterium
GGTATCTTAAGGCGGTTGTAAATAAGACAAGTAGACTAAAAGGGATCCTCTGGACATTATTCCTTGGAGGTGCGGCTGCTGTGGTTGCGTATTACGTAGGAAATGTTCTCGAAAAGCTTTTCCGCTAGATATTTTTCGTTAGATATTTCACGATAGAGACAGTTAGAAGTAATTAAATACCCAATTAAGCACCTGGTCTCCCTGGTATCTCTGCGAAAATAATAGCTTTATCCAGTTCTGCGTTGTGATCTCAAAAAAATCCTGGTGCTTCTCAAGAACCTCATTATAATCCGAATCCGGGAACATTGCGATGATGCTGCCCATTTCTATCGATGTGTTTATCGTATCCTTGGGAGAGAGGGGTATCTTCTTTAGTATTGCCGTTGTATCTGTGCCATTTACGCCTTTGTATAAGGCTGTATCGGTTTTTATTTCAGGGATCAGGTACTTGTCTCCTTTATATACCAGAAGGTCATTATTATATTTAGTATCACGTACTTTCAGCTCAAGGTTGTAAATGCCCCCTTCAAAAGGACTTCCCTTGTAGGTCATTGAATAGTTTAATACCGCAAATGGTCTGAGTACTACAATGCTCTTTAGTTCATTGTACTCAAGGAGGCTCTCGATATTTCGTTCCGAGAATATTTTATTTGATATCGAATATACTGATGAATCATTATCCGGATCCACTATGTCGATTACGTATTTATACCTCTCGAATTCAAAGTTGTTATAATCTATGCTGTCTACAATGTTCGTGTCTGTTGCTGTCCAGGTAATGGATACTGTACTTGGATTCAGCCCGAAATTCGTATTGTCTATCTCAAAATTTTTTACACCGAGCATTTTATGATAATTTACGAGATCGGGATTTTCCTTCAGGGGTGTTACGTTTTTGGAAAAAATGGAGATTGTTGAGTCATTTACATTTGACTTCCTTCCCTTTACATAAAACAGTTTATAATCACCGATCTCTTCGCTTTCAATGTTCATCTTTGTCAGCTTTTCTGCATAACCGTCGCTTTTAATGATGGCTAATTCGATATTGTTTCTTTCAAGGAAGGTTTTTATGGCAAGGATGTTTACATCTTCCTTTTTGTCCGTAACCTGGGATTCTTTAGGCTGATTAGTCTGCTCACCAAGCTCTCCAAGCACGAACCGTCCCGGCTCATTGGACAGTGCCTGCAGTGCGAATAGGTCATAGTACCCCTGCACCTCTTCAAAGTATATGTTACCCTTCTCCGTAAAATACTGATTCTTGATCATTGTATCTACCAGGTCTCCAACCTCAAAAGTATCCACCCTGAATGGAGGAGGATAGTAATAGCACCATACGATGTTTACCACTACAAATATGGGTATTAATGCTATCGTAAATACCTTCCTAAATTCGAATACCTGCTCCACCGCGAAGGGAACAAAGAATAACGCGTTTATTACTATGTAGCGGGAGATCATGTTAGTTCCGCCCGTACCGAGCATCGCGTGAATGATCAGAAAAGCTAATTGCAGCAGGATGAATAATAGGAATGTCCTGTGTAAGCTGCTTTTGTTTTCACGCAGTGTATCGAATATCTTTTTTAAAGAAAAGATCGTGGTCAGAGGAGCGATGTAAAATATGAATGTGGGATATTGCACAGTCCTCTGCAGAAATCCCGCCGAATTGAACTGGTCGAATATCTTTGTCGTTTCCTCCGCAAAGAACATCGCGTTACCGTGGTCAAAGTAATTTTGTAAAAACCACCATATTATCGTTGTAACCGAGATTAAGGAAATGCCAATATCCCTCATCAGGTGCTTTGTTAATTTCCTTCTTGGAAAGAAATCTTTTATGATTAGAACTATGAATGCCGCTGTAAAAAACCATCCCTCATACCTGAAAACATTTGCCAGTGTGAATGATACAGCCGCGCCGATAAGCGTACCGGTATGTACCTTGCCTTCCTTTCGCCACTTAAAAAAGTAATAAAATCCCATTGTCGTAAAGCAGAAAAAAATTGGCTCCGGCAGTCCCGATAAGCTAAGCCATACCTGGAATGGAAAGAAGATGAATATGATGGTCGAGAAAAATGCTATCCGTCTGTTAAAACATATATCTATAAGCTTGAAGTAATACACCATGCAGACCCCGGAGGCGATCGTGCTCAATAGATTCGATGCGAAGCTCAGATCTTTTATGAAGAGCATAAAAAACCCAAGTATCCAGAAATGAGGGGTCAGCCATACCCCTGAACTTATTTCGGGGTTTTGAAGCCACTCGTACGACTTCACAGTCCTCGTAAAGTCATCCGCCGAAAGCCACCTGTAACCGGATTCCAGTATCAGTATCTGGAATAATATCTTCACGATTAGAAGCCCTGTTATCAGCAGCAGCCCATTCCTTAAAAATCGTGGATTTTCCTTTGGGAAACGTTTTTCATCTTTTCGCTTTACCTTATCGTATGTAAGTACTTCTTCCTGCAATCTATTTATCCTGGTTGAGTTTTATTCTGAATGTTGCGCCTTTTCCTACCGCGGAGTCCAGAAGGAAGAATTTTCCTTTATGGTAATCTTCTATGATCCTCTTTGAAAGACTGAGTCCCAGCCCCCAGCCCCGTTTCTTTGTCGAGTACCCGGGTCTGAATATGTCTTTTTTATGCTTCATGTCCACGCCTTTTCCGCTGTCTGTTAGATCGATGATTGCTTCGTGTCCTGCAGTATAGATCCGAATGTTGATTTCACCTGTTGGCTTATCCATCGCGTCTAGTGAGTTTTTCAGCAGGTTTTCTATAACCCACTCAAATAGATCGTGGTTTATGTTTGCGCAGATGTCGTCTTCGCCCTCCATATTGATCTTTACTTTCTTTACCTGCTCTCCATCTATATTTGTAAGCGTGGGTATCCTCTTCTCGATGTATTGCACTACTTTAGCTACGGATTCTTTCAGGTTTTCGGGTTTTAGTATCGGCTGAGAGCCTATCTTGGAAAACCTGCCAGCTATCTTATTGAGTTTTTCCAGGTCCTGCTCTATCTCAGTACGCACTTCGTGTAGCTGTTCCGCTCCGTCCTTTGTGTGAGGGTCTATCCCTTTTAGCATTTCATTCCACCCCATCAATGATGAGAGGGGAGTACCGAGCTGGTGAGCAGTCTCTCTCGAAAGTCCAACCCAGATGCTGCTCTGCTCGTTTTTCTTAATGTATGAAAATCCAATGTAACCCAGAAATAAAAATATTCCCGCTATGAAAAATTCCATGTAAGGAAGAAGCTTTAGCTCTGTGACCAGAGCAGACTGCCCGTAGTGAACATAACTGAGCACCAGCGTGTCCTGCTCAAGAATGTATTTTACTGCAATGGGTTCATTTATCAAAGCCATCTCCTGAGCCATCGCGAAAAATTTGACGCTGTCCTTCCCTGTCAATGCCTTCGTTGAATCATAATCCACATTCTTAAAAAATGTGATCGTCGTGTAGTCCTTATCCGTTGCTATTATCGGAAAATCTATCTGAGTGATTATCTCCTCAAAAATAAACGTGTATTCACCCGATTCATTCTCTGCGTTGGCCAGATACTCCAGCGATCTCGCGTATAAACCGGCTATCTGCTTTTCCCTCTGCTGTATTTTGTCCGCAATATATTGCGTATAAATAAGGATTAAGCCCACGATGATCAATCCCGTCAGGGCAAGCGCTATCTTTATGTTAAATGAGCCGAATTTATTCATTATTATAAAATACAGACTATGTTAAATTATATAAATAGAGTATTTGGGTAACTATAAACATTCTTTTTGAAGAAAAAATTTACAATTCTGCTGTTTTTGAGCCTCATTTTGCTGATCTCAATTATAGTCTCCGTTTCACTTGGCAATATAAACATTTCATTATTAGAAATAATTAGCATTTTCAATGCGGGAAACCAGCATCCCAATGATGAAGTGGTCCGGAAAATAATCCTGGAGATCAGGCTGCCCAGGGTGCTGAATTCCGCCATCATTGGCTTTGCCCTCGCCGCATCCGGTATCGTGCTCCAGTCGCTCCTCCGTAATAATCTCGCCGAACCGGGGTTACTAGGTATTTCTGCTGGCGCCGGATTCGGTGCCATTATGATATTCGTCTTCGGAATTTCATCCGCATTCTGGCTTGTAACACCGTTTGCCTTCGCCACTGCCATCCTGACCACAATATTGATTTTTATTATTGCCCGTGGCATCAATGCTAAGAATTCGAATTTTATATCCTCAAATAAAATTATCCTGGCTGGTCTCGCGATTAATGCATTCCTTGGCTCCGTTAATGGATTTCTCTTACTCCAGTCAGGAGAAAATGTACGGCAAATACTATACTGGCTCAATGGCAGTCTCTCCGGCAGGGGATGGGAGGAGTTTAATATCGTCATAATCCCCATTATGGCAGCTCTGATTTTCTCCGTCCTTATATCAAAAGAGCTTAACGTAATGAATATGGGTGAGGAGTTCGCTGTCTCACTCGGAGTGAATCTCAAGCGTATGCAGACAGTCTCCATAGCCATTGCATCGGTCCTCGCGGCGTGTGCGGTTTCTGTCGCAGGGATCATTACGTTTGTCGGGCTCATAGTACCGAATATTGCTAAGCTCATCACCGGCTCCGATTACCGGTTCACAATACCCTGTTCGATTCTCCTTGGTGGTATCTTTATGGTCGTGTCCGATACCCTCGCCCGTATGGTCATAGCTCCTGCCGAAATACCCGTAGGTGTAGTAACTTCATTCATTGGTGCCCCGGTATTTGTCTGGCTCATTTATAAACGCGATAAGCAAACAATATGAAACCGAACCTGACTGACACCATCGCTGCAATCGCAACACCCCCAGGTGTAGGAGGCATCTCCGTCCTTCGTATCTCCGGCGAGAGAGCTTTCGAAATCATCGAAGAGATTTTTTCTCAGGACGAATCCCATTTCAAATCGATCGAAATAGATACCCTGAAATCCCACACCGTCCATTTCGGCTATTTATTCGATGGCGCGGCTCTCATTGATGAGGTAGTGATCACCATCTTCAAAAACCCCCGCTCTTACACCGGTGAAGACATCATAGAGATCTCGTCACACGGCGGCACTTTCGTTGTCTCAAAGATTTTGGATCTTCTCCTGAAAAATGGCGCGCGCCTCGCTGAACCCGGCGAATTCACTAAACGCGCCTTCCTCAATGGCAGAATGGACCTATCGCAGGCGGAAGCAGTCGCTGACCTCATCCACGCAAAAACCGAATCCGCGCATTCCTCATCCATTAAACAGCTCGAAGGCTCGCTCTCCCGCTACGTTGCGGAAGTCAAAGAAGGCATTCTGAATGCCGCCTCACTCGTTGAGCTCGAACTCGACTTTGCTGAGGAAGACCTCGAATTCGTCCGTAAAGATGAGCTAAAAAACAAGATCTTAACCATAATCAGCGACCTCGAAAAAATTATCTCATCCTATATCACCGGAAGGGTGATCCGCGAAGGAGCTAAGCTCGTCATTGCAGGAAATCCTAACGCGGGAAAATCATCCCTGTTTAATCACCTCCTCCGCACGAACCGCGCCATAGTGAGCGAAATCGCCGGAACCACCCGCGATTACATCGAAGAGAACCTGATAATAAACGGCACCTTATTCAATCTCACCGACACAGCCGGGCTCCGTACCTCCGAAGATAGTATCGAAACCGAAGGCATAAAACGAAGCTTCGAGCGCATAGAGGAGGCAGATGTAGTCCTGTTTATGGTGGACTCATCCGAAGAACCTGAAGAAATTAAAAAGAACATTCAATACTTCAATGACCGGTTCGATAAAGATAAATCCCTGCTCGTCTTCTCAAAGATAGACTTGAATCCGGAACCGGACACTCTCCTCGGGCTTAAGATATCAATTCTTAAAGACAACACCATAGAGGAATTAAAAAACGAAATGGTAAAAAAAGTTTTCTCCGGCAAAGGTAACATATCATCCGGGGAGATCATCCTCACCAATATCCGTCACAAAACCTGCCTCGAAAATACAGTCAATGACCTGCGCAATTCCGTCACCACCATCGACGATAAAATGAGCGGCGAATATATAGCTGTCGACCTACGCAATGCCCTCTCACACCTCGGCGAAATAACCGGCGAAGTAACTAACGAAGACATCCTAAACAACATCTTCCAGAAATTCTGCATCGGCAAATAATTAAATCACATTAATATCTATTTCCCCCGTCAGAGTCTCCGCAGGGACTCTGACGAAAAACCACTGAACACTGACCATTGACCACTGAACACTGACCACTGAACACTGACCATTGACCACTGACCATTACTCCATACACCCCAGCAGCCCATTCTCTACTGAACACCCTTGACGGCTTTCTGTGTAACCTGCTTTCACTCTCTTGACACTGGATTTCTTGGATTTCCTCTTCACAGGGGGTCTTGTCAAAGGTAATGACTCTGCCGGCTTCACTTTCTCGAAGAATATTATTTCTCTGCCGTACTTCCTGATTCTGTAAAGCTCTACCGGTAGGTCATTAAAACACGCTAAATTCTCCTGGTATGCTGAGTACGAAGGTGATACGAATATCACTCTCGAAGAATTCCAGTTTATATCCGAACTTCTTTTCCTTTCCTTGACACATTTATTATACCTTAAAGCTATTGATGCTTTGTTTCTTAGTACCAGCGATAAGTACGCAAAGCCCTGGTCCACCAGTGAACCGTTCTCATCCTTCTTGTACTCTAATATTACAAATGAATTGGAATCATTATCGAATGCTAATGTATCGATGCGAAGTCCTTTCAGCCGGAATTCGCTGCAGATGAATTCAAGCCCAAGCATTCTCCCAAGGTTCTCCTCGCACAATGTCTGGATTTCTTTTTCAGAATCAAATGATTTTTCGTTTAGCTTGTAGAATAAGCCGTTTGTTGAGTGGTAGATGATTTCGTTACTCCTTTCAAATATTCTACTACAAATATAGTATGTCCGCGTGATCTAATGCAAACAAAAAAAGGATAGATAGCGCATCTATACAAAATGCCATATAAGTTTTGATTTTACAGTGGCGATTGTTTTTGGGATTGACGGGCAAAAAAGAGGGAAGTCCGGGAATTTTCTCACTCCCGGACTTTAATATCTAATACCTGCCTACTTCACTAAAGTCATTTTCTTGATTTGAAAAACTCCTTTGTACTCAAGCCTGTAATAATAGATCCCCGAGGACATTCCCGAACCGTCAAATTCATAACTATAAACCCCTCCCGGTAATTCTTTGTTAATACCCTCCGAAACCCTATTCCCGAGGATGTCAAAAAACTCCAGCTTTACCATTCCTGCCGAAGGTAACGAAAATTTTATCGAAGTGACCGGGTTAAATGGATT
>JAEYVS010000021.1 GCA_023429265.1 Bacteroidota bacterium
TTTTAAAACCATTATATTTCCTTATAAATCGAATTTATTTCCTTCCAATGCCGGAAAGCTCAGAAAACTTTTTGAATCCGGATTTCGGATACACATACTCAGACCTCTTCGACCAAAAAAAGCTCGAAGCGCTCTATCATACTTTTCTTGCATATTTCGAAAAAAAAGACCCCGAAAAATTTGCCTCGTTTAAAAAATATTCAGATGCAAAAGGCGATGGATATAAAGACACTGATGTATCTCAGGTACTCATAGATTCTGCCCCATACCTGTCTTCCTTCATTGGCGAACTCTTCGACATCGAAGCTCACCTGGATAAGCTAAGGTACGAAACCGCTTATGAACAGGATATCCTCACATTTAAAAAAGAATTCGTTCAAAAAGAAATTGTAAAAAAATATAAAGGCAAAGACCCTGCTCACTTCAATTGGGACGAGCTCGACACTTTTGCTTCAAAAATAAAATCACTCGCTTTTCCTTCGTATGATTTTACAAAAGATGAGGAAAAATACACCGCGAAGTTCATTCTAGACCTTGTTGATCTCGAGAAAAACTACCGATGGTTCTACGAAGGAGATAAATTTGCTCCCGAAGGGTTTGAGATACCTGCAGAAGTAAAAGCTAAGACCGCTTATATTCTAGCCAAACTTCGGGATAAGGAGCTTCTGCCTGAAGATTCAAATGATTGCGAACTAAACAGCCTACGCTTCATCCTCCAAAAAATTAAAGATTGGCTGTTCGCAAAACACCATTACGATACTTCGACAAAAAACTGGATATCATACTTCGACCCAAAAAAAACTGATTATGACCATCTCGTGGAATATTCTTCCCCTGATAAGTCTATGTCAAATCTTATGGACAACCCTGACGGCCATTTCCGCCAGAGGGATGGATTTAAGCTGAATGACTTCCCGCGCACAGAACGGCAGCTGCTAAACCAGGTTGACTACTGTATGTATTGCCACGAGCGTGATAAGGACTCCTGCTCTAAAGGGCTTACCGACCGGATGGGTACGCTCCAGACAAATCCGCTCGGTAACAACCTGCACGGATGCCCCCTCGAAGAAAAAATATCCGAAGCTCACCTTCTTCGCAAAGAAGGTCTGCCTTTAGCGGCTTTTTCTCTGATAATGATTGATAATCCTATGTGCCCCGGCACCGGGCATCGCATTTGTAATTTCTGTATGAAAGGTTGTATTTTCCAGAAGCAGGAACCCGTGAATATTCCGATGATAGAAAGCTCTATCCTCAGAGAGATACTTGCTCTTCCTTACGGCTTCGAGATTTATCATCTCCTTAATAAGTGGAATCCCCTGAATGTAAACACGCCTTATGAAAAACCGTATAACGGGAAGAATATTCTTGTGGCAGGTCTCGGACCGGCTGGTTATACCCTGTCTCATTATTTACTTAATGATGGTTTTGCGGTCGCAGCAATTGAAGGTTTAAAAGTCGAACCTATTTTCGAAGAATATACCCTTAATGACAAGAATCGGACCGTTCCAAAACCGGTTAAATTCTTCTTTAACGAGATACATCGTCCCCTGGATACCCGCGTTCTGCAGGGTTTCGGTGGTGTGAGTGAGTATGGTATCACTGTCCGTTGGGATAAAAACTTTCTCTCAGCCATTTACTTATCACTCTGCCGCCGCAAAAAATTCAGCTACTATGACGGTATCCGTTTTGGTGGCGCTATCGATCTGGATAATGTTTGGAGCTTTGGCTTTGACCACGTGGCGTTGACTGCAGGCGCGGCAAAACCAACAGTAATTAACGCTAATAATAATCTGATAAAAGGGGTGCGAAAGTCCTCTGACTTCCTGATGGCTCTCCAGCTTTCAGGAGCGCAGAAATCTGATAATTTCACATCGCTGCAGGTACAGCTTCCCGCTGTTGTCATCGGAGGGGGGCTAACTGCGATCGACTGTTCGACTGAACTCCTTGCTTACTACCCTGTACAGGTAGAAAAGGTCCTCTCACGTTATGAAGAGCTTTCATCTGCTAATTCGGATGGTATCTTCTGGAAGGATATTCCTGAAAATGAAAAGGAGACCTTAAAAACATTCATTGAGCATGCAAAGCTTATTCGCGAAGAAAAAGATTTAGCCTTAAAAGAAAACCGCAAGCCTGATATTACTTCGCTGCTCCGTAACTGGGGCGGCGTTAAGCTTATCTATAGAAAACGACTCAATGATGCTCCATCCTATCGTGAAAATCACGAAGAGATTATCGAAGCCCTCGAACAGGGAGTACAGTTCGTCGAGCTCCTCGACCCGGTTGAATTCAAAAAAGATTCAAATGGATATGTTGAGGCTGTTATTTTTGAAAAAATTGAAGCTCATTTTGACGAAGAAAATAAAAAATATAAATTTTCCAATAGTGCGGAAAAGCTGGCTATTCCTGCAAAAACTGTCATAGTAGCAGCCGGTACTACCGCGAATTTAATTTATAATGATGAGCATCCGGCTTCTTTGGAACTGGATGAATGGAATAAATACTATAAAGCATTTACAGCGGATACCTTAGGCGAAAAGCTCACTTTACAGCCTGCCACAGATTTGGAATATGCATTCTTTACCTCGTACAATAATGATGGAAAGCTCGTCTCATTCTTTGGAGATACTCATCCCTATTACTATGGCACCGTCGTTACAGCAATGGCTTCCGCGATGAAGGGTGCTCCTAAAATCGCCGAACTGTTCTCAAACCACATTAATAGTCTTGATCTGTCAGCTGAAGCATCCGCTAAACGTGACGAAATACACGAATACTTTTCTACAATGCTTGATATGAATCTCAAAGCAAGTGTGACCTCCGTAACACCGCTTACTGAGAGATATACAGAGGTAGTAGTCAATGCTCCCCTGTTCTCTGACAAATTCCAGCCCGGGCAGTTTTTTAATCTACGAAACTATGAATCTACGTCAGGGCGAATAAATAACACTGCTCTGACAATTGAAAATCTTGCGCTTTTCGGATGTAACTCAAACCCCTCTGACGGGACTCTGACATTTATAATCGATTCAATCGGACCTTCTTCCGCTATTGCCTCAGCGTTGAAACCGGGAGATAAAGTATTTCTTGGTGGACCCGGTGGTTCACCAATTGAAATTCCCCGTAATGAAACCGTCCTGCTGGCAGGAGAGGATTTCGGCAATCCTGCTCTATTTCCCATAGCGAAAGCTTTGAAGGAAAATGGTAATACGATCCTTATGTTTGCATATAACGAGAATTCCGGTGATGCTGTGATGGTTAATGAGCTCGAAGATTTTACAGACCAGATCGTTTGGTGTTACAATGAAGGAGGTGAAGTCCTGCGTGGAAAAAATGAAGACCTTGCCTGCAATTCCCGGCTGCCTCAGGCAATGAAAGAATACGTTTCCGGTAATCTGGGCAGAAAGAAAGTAGAATTTAACAGCGTTACACGAATAATTGCAATAGGTTCTCCGGATTTTCTGGATGAGCTCAGATCTGCAAGGAAAGACCTTTCAGCCTATTTTAATGAACCTAAAATGATTGTAAGCGTAAACTCACCTATGCAGTGTATGATGAAAGGTGTTTGTGCTGAATGTCTGCAAAAGATAATTGACCCGGTTTCTGGTAAAGAGAGTTTTGTTTACTCCTGCGCGGAGCAGTTTCAGGACCTTGAGAAAATCGATATTGAAAATCTGCGTGAACGTCTGTCAGCGAATTCCGCGACTGATAAACTAAACAAATCTTACTTTACTCTGATCACAAAAGGTAAGGCTCTTCAGCCTGTAAAGTAGCTGAGGAATAATTGAAATGAACCCTGAATTAAAAGGAATGTAGCTATTACACCTCCAAATGCGCCGCCGAGGTGTGCCTCGTGACCGATGTTTCCCAGCCTTGTCTTCATTCCATAGATAGAAAATCCTATCCAGAGTATTGCAAATAAATATGCCGGCATTGGAAGGAATAACACATAGATTGTACTTGTCGGATCAAATATTATGTATGAAAATACAATCCCCGATACAGCGCCGGACGCTCCAACCGCCACGTAGGTGGGATCATTCCTGTGAATTAAAACAGGAAGAACTGACCCAACCAATAAGCTGATTACGTATATCAAAAAGAAATACAGGCTTCCTTCCAATCCCCCGTATAACTCTATGAAGAATGCTTCAAGTGAAAATCCGAAAGTAAATAGCGCGAACATATTAAAGAATAAATGCATGAAATTAGCGTGAAGGAATGCGGACGTGACCATCTGGTAATATCTGTGCTTGTGTACTACCTGGTACGGCCACTCGGCAAATCGCTCAAAATATACAGGATTGGAATACATTGCCCAGAGTGATATCGTCACATTCGCGAAACATAATGTGATTGTTACCGGGGCATCTGTTAGATTTATGTCCACTTAATTCAATATTTTTTTTAAAATTCTCGGACCTTCATAAATAAACCCGGTATACACCTGCACAAGTTCCGCTCCATTATTTCTTTTATTATCAAAATCATTTTTGTCAAAAACTCCTCCCACGCCGATCAACACAAGTTTGTCGTTTTCATTCTGGAAATTCAATTCATTTAGTTTTTGCAAAACTAGGTCGGATTTTTCCTGGACGGGTTTGCCGCTGAGGCCGCCGGACTCATCATTGGATTCCTTTAGTCCGTCTCTTGATACCGTCGTGTTCGACGCAATGATTCCCGTAAGGTTACTCTTCACAGCCAGCCTGTAGATATCTCCGATGCCGCTTTCCTCCAGGTCCGGAGCAATTTTTAGAAAAATTGGTTTAGTTTTTACATTATGTTCTACAGCGAGTTTTTTGTTCAATTTTTCCATTTCACTCAGCAGCTCATCCAGATGTTCTTCTTTTTGCAGCTCCCTCAATTGAGCCGTATTGGGCGATGAGATGTTTATTGTGAAGTAATCTGCTGCTTCATACATTATTGTCATGCATTTTACGTAATCGTCTTTCGCCTTCTCAATCGGAGTATCCTTATTCTTCCCGATGTTCACACCTATTACCATTTCATTGCCAATATTCTTTCTTGCCTTCAAAATATTTTCTCTTATCCGGTCTGCTCCAATGTTATTAAAGCCTAAGCGATTAATTAATGCTTTATCCTTCTTTAATCTGAATATCCGGGGCTTATCATTCCCGGGCTGGGGAAGCGGAGTGACAGTTCCGGCCTCAATGTGTGAGAATCCTATCACGTTCCAGAATTCTAATGCTGCTCCATTCTTATCAAGTCCGGCGGCGAGTCCCAGTCTGTTTTTGAATGTCAAATCTCCAATTACCACATTCTCTCTCATTCCGGGATTGTACAACATCCTGAATATCGGATAAAGTATTTTAGCCCTTGAGAGAAAACCCATCGTGAAATTGTGGACCTTTTCCGGATCGAATAAAAATAATATTGGCTTTATTATACTGTACATTCTAAAAATGATAAGCTAAAATAAAAAAGTCCTTGAATCTTCTTCAAGGACTTTAATATGATTTGATGTGAAATTGTTCATCATCTTTTTCGGAACGGTCCCGCTTTAGCGGGACGACCCTTCTCTTTGTCGGAGCGGCAGGATTCGAACCTGCGACCCCCAGTTCCCAAAACTGGTGCGATAACCGGACTACGCTACGCTCCGATATTTACTGCAATTTCTACTTACGGTTGTCGCACAAAGTGCGATGCCGGACGGAGTTTATCCCGAACTTGTTTCGGGGCTACGCTCCGATAAATATAAAAATTAAACTTTCTTTATAGTCTAAGAACTTAAAGGTTACCGCACAAAGTGCGATACCGGGCGGAGTTTATCCCGAATTTACTTCGGGGCTACGCTCCGAGTACACTGATTTATTACGAACTATAAAAATACTGATTTATTTCTTTTTTTACAACGTACTTAGTCTACAAACTTAACACCCGTTGCTTCTATCTCATAGGATTCTTCCTTTTTTTCGATAGTTTCCTTTGGAGTAGCTGATTCCTCGTTGTAATGCTCCTCTTCCTCTTCGGAAAATGCTCTAACCTTAAAAACACCGCTGATTATTGCGGTTTTTCCGGCATATCCTGTAGGAACAAGGAAATCATGCATTGTCAGAACCCTGATCGATTTATCACCTTCAGTCATTACCAGCCAGCATCCTGCTTTGGCGCAAACATCGGAAACATATCCTTTTACGGTTACAACCTGTCCATCGAGCTTTTCTTTGGATTCTACCACCTCGGAAAATTCCATTACATCCGCACCTTTAAAATCAGCCCCGTAAAGCAGACCTTCCTCAGTTACAATTCCGGCTTTACCTTCTTTTGTCAGAGTCGGGTCATCGGTTATTACAGGATCATTACCTGTTGTCTTATGATGCGAGTCATCGTGGTGCTGAGCCGATACACTGGTGCTCATCATCACTGCCAGCACAAACGCAAAAAACATTTTTACTAAGTCTTTCATTTTTTATATCCTTTATGAATTTTATTTATCTGCAAAATCTGATATACAGCTTATCTATCACTGTCTCGGGCTTTATGGCTTTGTTCTTTTCCTGGTAATCAATTTCTTTTTTACTGTCATCTTTATACGTCACCTCGATATCTGTCATCGTGTACTTGTTTTTCCCGCAAAAAAGTAAAAGTGAATTTATTGAAGATTTCATTTCCTTCCCATCCTCATCCTTTATCTTTTTAGTATAAATCGTCTTTACCCATAAGAATGTCGTATCTCCCGTTTGGGTCACGGAAAGTGAGTCAAAATAATACTCCTCAGTTGAATTCTTCTCTACCAGGACCCATCTGTCATCTCCTGTCTGGGCGTTACTTTCAGCAGTAATTCCTGCAAAGAGCAATACAGCCACAAATAGCTGAGCAAACAATAGTTTAAATTTAGTCGTCATAAGCATTCGTAATATTAAAAATATTTTAATTAAGTCTTAAAAGCAATTTACTTACAATGCTTATTGACTATTTGTTCCACAATATCAAATTCAAATCCCCGCCCCGCTAAATACTTAAAACACTTATTCTTCTTATCAAATTCATCTTTATACCTCAATTTTTTGATATATTTCTCTATCAGTTCATCTGCCTTTTCCAGCTCCATCTCCGGAGTATAGTTTTCCGTGACAGCCTTCTGTATCGTCTCCTTTTCTATTCCGCTCTGAAACAGCTTCCGCTCCACCATCCTGCGCCCGATGGGTTTTCTCTGCACTTTACTCTCGATAAAATGCTTCGCGAATTCCTCGTCATTAATATATTTTAAGTCCTCCAGCCACTTGATCACCTTCTCGGTTACCTTCACAGATATTTTCTTCGTCTTGAGCTTCCTTTCAATTTCCTTTCTGCTCCGCTGCCTGTACGCCAGGTAATTATATGCCACCCTCTTTCCGTAGTTATAATCATCATACTCCTTCATCTCACGTATTTTCCTGTCATCCAGCGTGTCCCCCTTTCGCAGACCATACTTCAGTATCGTATCATCGAATAGAGCGAACATATATTCCCCGTCCACAAAAAAATTGTAGCGGTTCTTATCCCTCTTCTGCTGCTCTATGCCCGTGATTTTCATTTTGTCATTCTGAACTTGTTTCAGAATCTCCTTCTTATAAACAAAAAAACTGCTAACCTATGCAGGACTAACAGTTTCATTGTTGTATTATTTTAGATATTACCTCAACTTACTTCCGCTTTTTCTTTTACTTTACTTTTTTTTTCACCGTCAGCATTCTCTTCCTTCTGAACACCGTTAGCGCTCGCCTCAGGTAATATTCCCAGTGACTCTCTCACCTTCATCAATATCTTCTCATACAGCTCCGGTGTCTCTTCCAGAAGCTTCTTCAGAGCATCTCTGCCCTGCACTCTGTAATCCTCATATGTAAACCATGCACCGCCCTTCTTAATAATATCCTTCGTCACCGCCAGGTCTATCAGATCACCCGACTTGGAGATACCCTCATTATACATTATGTCAAATTCTACTTCCCTGAATGGAGGAGCAACTTTATTCTTTACTACTTTTATTCTTGTCCTGTTGCCTATTGTTTCTGTACCGTCTTTGATCTGACCAATTCTTCTGATATCCATTCTGATCGAGGCATAGAATTTCAGGGCTTTACCGCCTGTCGTAGTTTCCGGGCTACCGAACATTACACCGATCTTATCCCTTA
>JAEYVS010000052.1 GCA_023429265.1 Bacteroidota bacterium
CCATTAATTTCATAAGCTCATCCACACTGACGGTGTCAGGCTGTTTCTTAGTTTCTACGGTGTCTTGTTTTTGAACATTGAGTTCGGGAGTGGTGTCTTCATTCTCGGAACAGGAAAAGAATAATACCGCAAGAGAAATACTCAATCCTGACAGTATTATTCCGTTCTGTTTCATTCTCTATTATCTTATTTATATCCCATTCAGGATTTTTGTTTAGCTATCAGATTCAGCGCTGAACCTGCTTTGAACCATCCAATCTGCTGGTTATTCATAGTCTGAAGGAGCTCGATCTCATCTTTTGAACCATCGCTGTGATTTACAGTCATTGTAATCGACTCATTCGGTTTAAGTTCGCTGACATCGATATCGAGCAGGTCATCTTCTTTGATCAATTCATAATCATCGGGATTCATAAACGTTAAGGGAAGTATTCCCTGTTTCTTCAGATTGGTTTCGTGTATACGAGCGAATGACTTTACGATAACGGCTCTTGCTCCGAGGAATCTGGGCTCCATCGCGGCGTGTTCACGTGATGAACCTTCTCCATAGTTCTCTTCACCGAGCGCAACCCACCCGATGCCATGGGATTTATAAGCGCGGGCAACCTTCGGAACTTCGTCATATTCACCCGTAAGAAGATTCTTAACGCTATTCATTTTATCGTTAAAATAATTTATTGCTCCAATGAACATATTATTGGAGATATTATCGAGGTGTCCACGGTACTTAAGCCAGGGACCAGCCATCGAGATATGGTCGGTGGTACATTTTCCTTTCGTTTTTATTAATACCCTTAAATTCTTAAAATCTTTTGAAAGATCGGGGGCAGGGAAGGGATCGAGCTTTTCAAGCCTGTCGCTGTTTGGATCGATGATCACTTCTACACCGGAGCCGTCTTCAGCAGGCGGGATATATCCTTCAGCACCTTTTTCAAAGCCATTTACGGGAAGCTCAGTGCCCTTAGGTTCGTCGAGCTTAACCATTTCACCTTTTTCATTTACAAGAGTGTCAGTGAGAGGGTTGAATGTCAGTTTCCCTGAGAGAGCAAAAGCTGTTACTATTTCAGGTGACGCTACAAACGCGTGAGTACCTGAATTTCCGTCATTCCTTTTTGAGAAGTTCCTGTTATATGAAGTAAGTATCGAATTCTTTTCGCCATCCTGTACGTCGTGGCGTTTCCACTGTCCGATACACGGACCGCAGGCATTCGCCAGCACCATACCGCCCATACGTGTGAACTTATCGATCTGTCCGTCTCTTTCTATCGTAGCTCGTATCTGCTCGGAACCGGGGGTAACGACAAATTCAGAGATTGTTTTTAATCCCTTTTCTATTGCCTGCTCGGCGATAGAGGCTGCTCTTTCCATATCTTCGTAAGATGAATTTGTGCAGCTTCCTATTAGAGCGACTTTGAGCTCCTCCGGATAACCTTTTTCGAGCACGGCTTCTTTAAATTGAGAAATTGGCCATGCAAGATCCGGGGTATAAGGTCCGTTTATGTGCGGTTCGAGTTCTGATAGGTTTATTTCATATACTTCATCATAAAACTCTTCACTTCCTTCATCAGGTCTGAGATATTCCTTAAGTTCGTCTGCCATCTCAGCTATCTCAGCTCTGCCTGTGGCTTTCAAGTAATCCGACATCTTTTCATCATAGGCGAATAGGGAAGTCGTAGCTCCGATTTCCGCGCCCATATTGCAGATCGTTCCTTTTCCAGTACAGGAGATATTGTCAGCACCTTCGCCGTAGTATTCCACAATCGCGCCTGTACCGCCTTTTACGGTGAGGATACCCGCGACTTTCAGTATGACATCTTTAGGAGATGTCCAGCCGCTCATTTTGCCGGTAAGCTTAACACCGATGAGCTTTGGGAATTTCAGCTCCCAGGGGAGCCCTGCCATAACGTCCACTGCATCAGCTCCACCTACTCCTATGGCTACCATTCCAAGACCTCCGGCATTTGGTGTATGTGAGTCAGTACCTATCATCATACCGCCCGGGAATGCATAGTTTTCGAGAACAACCTGGTGTATTATACCGGCTCCAGGTTTCCAGAAACCAACTCCATATTTATTGGATACGCTTTCGAGGAAATCATATACTTCCTTATTTACTTCCTGAGCCCTTAGAAGGTCATTATGTGAGCCTACCTCTGCCTGTATGAGGTGATCGCAGTGAACGGTGGAAGGCACGGCAACCTTTGGGATGCCTGCCGACATAAACTGCAGCAGCGCCATCTGGGCTGTTGCGTCCTGCATCGCGACCCTATCCGGCGCAAAATCCACAAAATCCACGGCTCTTTTGCAGGGCTGCTCAAAATTATCAGTAAGGTGTGAGTATAAAATTTTCTCGGCATAGGTCATAGGCCTGGCAATTTTAGCCTTCGCCGCTTCCACCTTATGCTTGTAATCTTTGTAAAAAGATTTAATTAGATCGATGTCAAAAATCATTTTGATCCTCCGAATTTTTTTTATCCTCCGGAATGGAAATTTCTAAATTAGATAATGCATCCCATAACCTCTCCGGGTCACTTATGGGGAGTTCGCATTGATAGTTTTCACAAATGTAAACTTTATTATCTGCCCCGCCCTGTGTAATGTTTTTAATGAAAGGGGAGATCTTCCCGATAGAATCATCCGCGTAGAGCAGAATTCTATTTGGGATATATTTGCTGTTTATCGTTTTTAATAATTCTTTAAACTCTTTGTTATTCTTATCGCCGCTTATGATAATCTCCTTCGGGCTTTTCATATGGTAATATAAGGCGAAAAGCATTTGCGGGCTTGAAAACGGAACCTTATCGAGGTCAGGATAAAAAAGCTCGAGGCTTTTCACTGCCTTATCCGACATCGAGCTGTCATCGGTGATTATGGCGAGCTTAAGCATATTCAGAATCTGGATGGAATTTCCTGCGGGCTCCGCGCCGTCGTAGGATTCTTTAGTCCTGAGAATGATGTCTTCAGATGAAGCGGGAATGTCATAAAAACCGCCGTTCTCATTGTCGTAGAATTTTTCGATGGCTTTGTTATTCAGCTCTATTGCGGTAACAAGATAATCCGTATTGAATGATGCCTCGTACAGGTCGATCAATGCCTTTACCATAAAAGCATAATCTTCGAGAGAGCCTTCAAATCTTGCATCACCATCTCTATACCTGTGCAGCAGTATGCCGTCCTTATAGAGATTTTCGAGGATGAACTTCGCGCATTTTTCGGCATAATGAAGATAGGTATCATTAGCTGTCACACTGTATGCCTTCGCGAATGCAGATATCATAAGACCGTTCCACGAGGTTAGTATTTTATCATCAAGATGTGGACGGGGACGTTTTTCACGCTCTTCAAGGAGTTTTTTCTTCGAGTCCTTTATGATGTTTAAGATTTCCTCAGAAGACTTTTTAAAGAATTTTGCTTCGTCATAGATATCTTTTGAAACAAACAGTACATTCTTGTGTCCAAAAACCTCGTGAGGGTCGCTAATGGTATTACCATTAGGCTGAGTGCCGAAATAATTATTGGCGATAACACCGTTTTCATTACCAAGGGCAGAATTAATTTCGTCCTGTGTCCATAAATAAAACGCACCTTCTTCTTTGTCGTGAGGGTCCTCGTGAGTGAGTGCGCTTTCAGCGTCTTCGGCTGAGTAAAATCCTCCGTCCTTGTCCGTAAGGTATTTCATTACATACTCGAGGGTCTTCTCGGCTACTCCGAGGTAAAGATCCTTTTTTGTGGCGAGGTAAGTCTCGAGATATGTTTCGACCAGTAATGCCTGGTCATAGAGCATTTTTTCGAAGTGTGGGACGCGCCATACGGCATCCACGGAATACCTGTGAAATCCTCCCGCAAGATGATCGAACATTCCGCCCATATACATTTTGTGCAGGGTGAAGGTGACCATATCAAGGGCTTCCTTATTGCCTGTAGAGTAATAATACGCGAGAAGCATATTAAATACCACGGGGCGGGGAAATTTATTCCCGCTGCCATATCCGCCTTCTTCGTAATCGAATATGCGGGCGCAGGTTTCAAAATATTTATCGAATGCATCGTCCGAAAACCGGGCTTCAGTCGTGAGCTTTTCAGTGATCTTTTTTTCGAGGAGCTCCACGATCTTTTCGCTGCTCTGTACTACTTCATCTTTTTTATTTGTCCAGACTTTGTTTATTTCTTCGATAACGTCTTCAAATCCTGCTCTGCCGTATTTTGCTTTTGGGGGTATGTATGTTGCTCCGTAAAAGGGCTTAAGGTCAGGTGTGAGGAACATACTCATAGGCCATCCTCCGCCTCCTGTCATAGCCTGCAGGGCAATCATATATATCCTGTCAACATCCGGGCGTTCCTCGCGGTCGACTTTTATATTGATGAAGTACTTATTCATAAGTTCTGCGATCTGAGGATCTTCGAAGACTTCGCGTTCCATTACGTGGCACCAATAGCACGTAGAGTAGCCTATAGAGAGGAAAATTGGTTTATTTTCCTTCTTAGCTAATTCAAAAGTCTTTTCATTCCAGGGATGCCATTCGACCGGATTATGGGCGTGTTGGAGTAGATAGGGGCTTTTTTCGTGAATTAATAGATTTGGTGCTCCGTTATTCCTAACCATAATCTTTAAAATAGCGATTTTCCCGGTCTTATTAAATGCAGTTTTGAATCATTTTAGAGTAAAATGCATATAACGTGAAAAATGTGCATTTAATATTTTGTTGTAAATATTGATGTAATTAAATGTAATCGTTATATTAATAAATCAGTAGTTTGGGTAAATCAAAAAAGGAGCATAAAATGTTTCGAAGATTCAACCGTTTTAAAATTACTTTTGTATTAGTCCTAACAATCTCTGCTATCTTTTATTTTGGAATGAATTCTATCATTCCTGATCCTGATGTACTTGAAGATAAACAATCTCCTCATCAGCCTGTGGATGGCATGGTAGGTTCTTTTGAGGTTCAAAATACCAACAGTTTGGTTTTCGCACCGGAAAATCAATTGCGCGGTGGCGACACAGTTACAATTCTTGCGCATCCTACTGCAAACAACGGTGGGTCTCCGGCATGGGCGTTTTTCATGGACCTTATTGCCGGTCCTGATAATATTACCGTGACTCAAATGAGTACAGCGAGTACAGCAGGAGCAGGTGCAACTTTTAGTGTTGAGATATTTACACGCACAGGTACAGCTCTTGGAGGACCTGTAGGTTCCGGACCGGGCAGTTCTCCAGCCGGATGGACATTACTGGACACTGTTCCCGTTACCCAGGGACCGGTAGCTTCCGGGACATCATTGGTATTTTCCATTCCTCCAATATCTATATCAGCAGGTGATACAGTCGGAGTCGCAGTAAGATTTATTGGCGCAGGTCCAAGATATTTTGGTACAGGAACACCGCCTTACAGTGTATTTTCAGATACAACTCTTACATTAGTAACCGGAGACGGACGCTCAGTGCCATTTACTCCAACCGGCAGCTTTTTCACATCCCGTGCTCTGACCGGTGAAATTCGTTACGTAGTGGATGCACCTCCACCTTCTGGAAATTCTCTTTGTTTCAATAGAACAGGCGTAAACCTTGCACTTCCTGACAATACACCTGCAGGTGTAAACGATACTATCAAAGTTCCAAATAACATGGGAACACTAGATGATATCACTGTAGTAGTAGACAATATCACACACACCTGGATCGGTGACCTTACATTAAGGTTATCACACGGTGGTGAGACAGATACAGTTATCAGCAGAATTGGAACAGGTACCTTCGGTAACAGCTCTGACGATCTTCTGAATGTAAGATTAACAGACTCAGCCGCAGCACCTATCGCTCTTATTGGTAATGTAGTCAATCCGTCAAACGGCTCCTGGTTACCTGGCGGCAGAAGCGGAGTAGATTCACTTAAGAAACACTTCGTAAGAGCAGGCAGCCCTGCCAATCAAATGAACGGCAACTGGGTATTAAATGTAAGTGATAACGCAGCTGGTGACACAGGCCGTGTAAATGCATGGTCAATCTGTTTCTACAGTGGAA
>JAEYVS010000057.1 GCA_023429265.1 Bacteroidota bacterium
GGAATTCTCCTGACATATATGGTTTTGCTATGGGCTCCGCACGAAGACTCCCTAATGGAAATACACTAATTGGCTGGGGATATACATCAACGACTTTAACGGAAGTAACACCTTCCGGAGATATAGCTCTTGAGATGAAGCTTCCTCCGGGTACACTTTCATACAGAGTTTTCAAGTCGGAGTACGACATCCCGACAAATATTCTGACAAATTTAAATAATGCACCGCAGGAGTATTTATTATCACAGAATTATCCAAATCCGTTTAACCCTGCAACTATGATTAATTACTCAATTCCTGTTAAAGGTCAGGTCACGTTGAAAGTGTTTGATATTATGGGAAGAGAGGTCGCTGAAGTTTATAATGGTGTAAGAGAACCCGGAAACTATTCCGGCACCTTTGATGGGAGTCGGTTATCAAGCGGAATTTACATTTATTCATTGGTCTCCGGAGATTTCACTTCTTCACATAAAATGATCTTATTAAAATAATTTTCTTTTCCTTTCGGTAAATTAAGGCGTACGGTTTATTTTTCGTCCGCCTTTTTATTTAAAAGTCGAACTGGTATGATACTTTGAAGTACCTGTTTGTCTGCTGTAGTTGATCTCCTATCAGATTCATTACAAGATAAACACTGCTTCCACCGAAAAATTCATACTGCGCCATCATATTCCAGAGTGACTGGTCACTGAGATTATCCCGCTGAAAAAATGATCTTAAGTAAAGTTTGTCAAATATCCTGTAATCAACCCTTGTATTCATAAGCATACCTTCACTAAATCCATCATCGATATACTGAACACTTCCCCTGAGACCTACTTTCTCAAAAAAGAATAGATTAAAGCTCATATATGGATTTCGCAGATATGAACCATAATACGGTCCAAAAAAATATCCCACATTGACTGAATTATTTCCGTAAAAGAATGTAGCGTTATAGTCCTGTAAGGTATTTTCCCTTGTTACCAGCATTCCATTCTCAAAATCATTTGGACGGTTATACTCTCCAAAAAGGTTCACGCGTACCCAATCAGCTACTTTTATACCGGTATTTAAATGAAACCGTTCCTGGTAAACAAATCCGTCGGATAAAACATTTGCTTTATAGTATCCACCACTAAAATTCAGGTCTGTAAAGTATTTCCTGTCATACACGAAATTGTAACCTCCGGATAGATAGTAATCCTCAAAGTCACTTAATAAACCCGTCTGGCTATTGAAAGAAGTGGATGCTCTGAATCCGTCATCAGTCCTGCTGTAACCATAATCTGCATATGGACCCCCATTATCATTATACTGGTAATATCCGAATACCTCCATTGTATTACCGTTGCTTCCAACTCCGGCAAGAGAACTATTACTGTGGGCAAACTGTCCTCCAAATCTGAATCTGTTTTTAGGAAATCTGTAAAAGAAGTCTCCGCTAATAACTTTTTCATTATAATCAGTTGTTGCATTGTCAGAATAAATAAACATTGAGCCTATTTTAAACTCATTTGTTTCATAATATGGTCGTCCAAAAAATACCTTCCTGTCACTGCCACTCAGTTCTTTATCCTCCTGGACAAATATCGCGCCGCCTTTTAATTTATCACTTCTAAAAGTATAATTTAAACCATACAGTATGTTTTTTATCGAACGGGTGTAAAATAAGTTTGTAGGTGAACTGAAAATGTCTATATCTTTACTGAAGAAGGTTCTTCTTTCTTCAAGAAAGGTATTATTCCTATTAAAATTAAATGTAAAAGGATCGGCCTCTAAGGTTGATTCATCTGTGAAGAAAGTACCTTTCAGCTTATGCTTATCTATACTTGCATTAAAATCTCCCCCGAGTTTGGCTTCGGGATCCTTACCGTTGAAGGACTCCCCCACCACGTAGGGTGTCGCCTCAAATTTTATATCCAGCTTTTCCTCGAATGGCTGCTTAAGGTCATACTTATACATTTTTTCTACTGAAAGAAGCTCAGAATCAGGTATTAAAGAATAATAATAATAGTTTCCATCCGGCTTATATGAGAATAAATGGAAATCGAATCCTATCTGTTTTGTATTCTTATTCTGCAAACGGTCGACAGGAATAATGACTTCAGTTTCAATGTAACCCGGTTCACCATTTTTAGCTTCCCTGTGAATGGTCGATTTTACGTCCCACTTCCAGTCCCATTCCGAAGATTTATTCCGCTGATTATAAACTAACTGGTCTCTCTGATTATTTAGAAAACTGAAAGCGAACACATAGCCATTCTGGTTTTTATTTTCTAGGTCGAGAACTATGAAAAACTCGTTTTCATCCTCAGTGCTTCTGTCACGAGTTAGGGATTTTGATATTACCTGTCCGCGAGGATAATATTTAAAGGCGAAATAGAGAGCAGTCTTTGATTGTTTTACATATATAATTGTGCTGTCGTAGTCCTTTGAATCACTTCGTGGTATCATCATATGAAATGAATCAAATACAGTGGCTCCCTCCCATTCAGAGGCTTCGATTTTGCCGTCAATCTTTGGAATGGCTAATGTATTTTCCTGGGAGTTAGCTATGCCTGAAATGGTTGAAATAATAAGCAACAATAGAATGAAAATTTTGTAAGCTTTTCTCATATTCGATTCATTTTCATTATAAAATCAGGTTCGCAGGCTGTTTAATGAATTTTTACGGGAGAGATAGCGAAAAGTTATGTATTAGAATCCTCAAAAAACGAAACTACCTCTTTCGTTATCTCTAAGATGTCGGTATCAGAAGAAAGGTTTACCCAGTTTATTCTTTTATCTTTTCTAAACCAGGTCAACTGCCGCTTGGCGTATCTGCGGGTATTCTGCTTGATGAGGGATATCATTTCGGATTGTGTTATTTCATTGTTCAGATATCTGAATACTTCCTTAATTCCTACAGTATTTAATGAATTACATTCTTCGGGATTATATCCGTTATTTTTTAGTTCACGGATCTCATCTTCCAATCCGGCTTCAAACATTTCATCTACTCTTTTATTGATACGGTCATAGAGCTCCGCTCTATCCCACATTAATCCTATCTGCACGGTGTTGAAGTCAATGTCGATCTTTTTTTGCTGAAGATCGGAAATCTTTTTGCCTGTAGCGTAGTAAATTTCGAGGGCTCTTATCACCCGCCGGATGTTTGTTGGAAGCATCGCGGCAGCGGCAATTTTATCTATTTCCTTAAGTTCATTGTATAAGAATTCTTTTCCCTTAATCTTTAGCTTGTCGTAAAGTTTCTCCCTTATTTCCGTATCCTCCACTTCTTCCTCAAATAACCCGTCAATTAATGATCGGATATATAAGCCGCTGCCACCGGCTATAATGGGTAGCTTTCCCCGTGAGAATATATCTTCTGTCCTCTCTCTGCCAAGCTTTCCGAAATCTCCGGCATTAAAATCTTCGGTCAGGTTCAGCTCCTCCATAAAATGATGTTGAATTCCCTGTCTTTCCTTTTCCGGTGGTATAGCTGAAGCAATGGGAATGTGTTTATATACCTGCCTCGAATCCGCGGATACAATCTCTCCATCAAGCATCTTTGCAGCTTCGATAGCTATTGCGGTTTTTCCGGAGGCTGTGGGACCAATAATGGCAAGAACTTTTTTCATAAACAAAAATAGGGATGTATCATCATTTATTCCATTACAATATCAGTATTGGTGATAGTTTCCGAGGCTTTCAAAAAGTAAAAAATAAATTACTCAAAAGCATCCTGTTTTCTTCAGTAAGGAAGGGAAACTTAATGCCGAACCCTATGGCATTATCAGGACTAATAGCGTATAAAAAATTTGAATTTATCAGCAGCCCTGATACAAATCCACCTGCTCTTTTAGATTCGTGCCAGGATATAAAACCGGTAAATAAACCTGCGCCAACTGTTAGAGTAATATTTTTGCTGAAAGAATGCACATATGCCGTATTTAAATTCAGCTGGCCGATCATCCTGTTTTTGTAGTGTGGCAGGGAGTAAGCGTCGATGCCGCTGGAAACATTGAAATTGCGGGAAATTCCCTTTGTAACGCTCGCAGTCAGATAATATCCGAATATCCTTCCGTGAGACTCTATATCAGCCGGACTAAAATGCGCTGACGAGCCAAATCCAATTGAATAATACGTATGAGATTTATAGTTTTCTTCAATTTCGGGGATAATGGTAGTATCTGAAATCACCTGGGAAAATGAAACAGCCGGAATAATTAAAAAAAGAATAGAAAAGCTTATAAAACTTTTTCTAATCAATAATTAATGTTAATTTATTGTAAAAATATATAGCTGTAATGATTTATTCAAGTTTATTTCAATTGATATAGATTATTTTAATTTAATCCACCGCTACCCGAAATAAATTCCACCGCTAAAGCAGAGCAGGCGGGACTTCGCTACGCTACGAAAGCGGGACTACTTGTCATAGCTTTGCTATTTAACAAGCAGCATTTTCTTAGTTTCCGAAAAATTTCCTGCCTGTAGCTTATAAAAATATACTCCGCCTGAAATATTCTTAGCGTCAAAAGTAAATTCGTGTATCCCTGAATTCAGTGATGTATTTACAATATTTGCGACTTCCTTTCCAAGCACATCAAAAACTTTAAGAGAAACCATAGTCCTCTCGGGGATGCCAAACTTAATCACCGTAGATGGATTGAAAGGATTTGGATAATTTTGATAGAGCTCATAATTTGATGGCGCATTGACCACCGGGTCTATAGTGCTAATTATCCCATCACCTCCATAGAAACATATCACCCTGCCTTCCCTGTTTCCACCAAGAAATTCATTAATGCCATTTGTGTCTATGTCATTCAGGACTGCTGCCCTGTCACCACGTTGATTTATTCCCGCGCCGAAGCTGTAGTTGAACATCAGGTTTCCATTCATTCCATTTAATACTACCAGCCTGGGCGGATTTTGAGTAGCAATGACCACTTCGTCAATACTGTCTCCATTCAGATCACCGGGGTTTGCTATTCCCCGTAGGTATGACGAACTCAATGGTGCTGACCAGAGAATATCTTTAGTTTTTGTGTCTATCCTGTATGCCACCTGCGGCGCGGAAAGAGTAAAATCAATAAACCCGTTTCCATCGGCGTCATCAAGAAGCTCAATTTTTCCATTATTGCTTGAACCAAGTGTACCGTTCCATATCTGCGCCCCGGCGTCACCTGTAATGCAGAATATAGCCGCGCTGAACCCGCATAATCCGAGTATATCCTTACCATTGTCATTATTCACATCGGGTATTTCCTTCAGGCTCCATAGTACTCCGGGAGCTCCATAGTTCCAGGCATTACCGCCGTTTGTTGTAAGCCCGTTCACTCCATAGGGCGCGCCGTTATTACTAACGCCAATCGCGCCACCGGATTCTGTCGCTATTGCATCATCGGTGAACGGCTGCGGCTGAGTCATATTGAATATGACGTTTCCATTGACAGCATTAAGGCAAATAGCAGCGTGCCTTCCACCCATAGTTGTACCACTTGCTGATACCAGGACGTCCTTTATTCCATCATTGTTAAAATCGTACTTTATGCTTACTGCTTCAATGTCGCCGTCATTTGTAGTGGCTGGGTTTCCATAAGACCATTTAAGGGCACCGGTCTGACCATCGAGAGCGTAAACCATTTCATTTCCTCCCGCGCAGCCTATCACGACATCATATATTCCGTCATTATCCAGGTCCGATATGTCGAGCGCGTCTTCATAATCAACCGAACCTGTATTTATTGTACCAAAATGTGTGCTGAACTTCCACAAAGTATCACCCGTCAAACCGTTAAAACATATAGTCCAGTAATTTCCGGTGCAGGCAATGATCTCATTAATTCCGTCACCTGTTACATCGGGCATCTGCTTCAGGCTTTTGATCTGTTTGTCTTGTATGGAAGTTCCGGGATTATCAGGTACCTGCGCCTGCCAGATTATATCACCGAATTCCAGTCCGCGTGTCTGTGAGGATAAAGGAGAGATCAAAAAAACAATAAGTAATAATGCGTAAATATATTTCATAATATTCATTGGTTGTGATGATGTTTAGAAAATGTATGGATAATGGTAGAAAGTTAAAAGTAAAAAAGGTTAATTTTTCCCGGTTATGTAAAACCAGGTGTTTAGAGAAATTTATTAAACCATTCAAAAAACGGATTTGATTTTACAAGAGTTTGTTTGTGGTCATCCCTAACTGAGTTTTTTTGATCATTATTGGAAAAACAGAATTTAAGAGATGTATACGAGTTACACCGATTGAATTGTAAGGAAATTATTTGAAAGATTATCATTGTGGCAGATAATTTATTTTACGCTACACTAATATAAATATAGTAATATTTACGTTTAATGTCAAGGGGTTGTTTAATCCACTATACTAAAATGTAGTAAATACATTATATGAAAGAAATTTAGCTGCGAAATTATATTTAGTTTCTATGCCCAGAGCATTTTTTTGTGTGAGCTTGTACATTACTCTTGTTCCCATAAGCAGGTCAATAATTACACCTCCTTCTCTTCCATGTGATGCAAAAACCGCCACACATCCCCCCGCCTAAAAGCCAGGTAACTTTTTTGGATGTAAGGGGAGAAAGCCAAAAAGAAATATTTGCTATGCCTCCAACTCCTCCCCTGCTATCCGGATCACTAAGCAGATCAAGTCCTAATGAAAATTTAACTAATTTTGAGATACTAGAGTTTATGTTAAAAGTTAAAAAAATACCTACACCATCATCTAACTCAAATTTCAATTGTTTTAGTTGAAATTTGCTCACAATCCCTGCACCTGCGGAGAAGTAGCTTTCAGATTTGGTATTAGAAGTATCAGTATACTCATCCACTTCATTTCCAAAAGTATCTGATTGTGAGTGAGAATCAGGGGATAAGAAAAGGAGCAAGAATATTATTAAACTAATTTTTCTCATTTATCAACTGACTTAAAACCATTGAACAGAATACCGGTTTTGAGTTCAAGGGAAGTATTTTTTATGTTTTCTTCAGCCATATAAGTTAGGTCAGGATTAATTGAGACTTCTAACAGCAAATTAGGATATAGCCAGGTAAACTGGAAGCCTATACCTGCGGAAATTCCTAACGTGGAATTAAAGATACTTGATTCTGCAATAGATCGAAAAAATCGATCATATGTGGTTAAAATTATGTCATACCTTCCGGCAAGCAGTAAATAAACGTCAACTCCTTTTGTTAAATTGAAGTAAGTTTTGGCAGGAAGTGAAAGCTCTAAAAACTCAACAGGTGACTCTGAACGTATTGAAGAATATCCGTGTGGCAGATAATTATAAAATTTACCTTTAGAGTTATATCCAATACCTAAACCCAATTCAAACCGTTTATAGGTTAAGGGATAGTAAGAAACGCTTAAATTTAAACCATTATTACTTGTATAATACTCTTTGTTTAGTAAATATGTCAAACCGCCTTTGATTTCGATGGAATTTTGGGCAAAGGAAGTTTTACTAAAACAAAGCAGAAATAAGACAATAATGAGTGTTTTATACATTTTCACCTCCAGTGATAGATTTTTGATTAAAGTAAAAATGTAGTATTTATATCATAGTCTGTCCGAACCTTAATTCGCCTGATTTAAGGATTTACTTGAGAAAACTGTCTTAACCACAGTCTTTAAAAAAAGGCGAAGTCGTCCCGATAAATTGAGGACAAGCTGTGACTTCGCCTGCATATTCTGGTTGCACTTTGCTATTTAACAAGCAGCATTTTCTTAGTTTCCTTAAAGTTCTCTGTTTCTAAAGTGTAGAAATATATTCCGCTCGAGAAAGCTGAGCCTTGGAATGTGTATTCATATACTCCGGCATTGAGCTCTGAATTTACAATATTCGCTACTTCCCTGCCAAGTACATCATAGACTTTTAGAGATACCTTTGCATTCTGAGGTATATCAAATTTTATCTTAGTTGTTGGATTGAAAGGATTCGGGTAATTCTGCTGTAAAGAGAATTTATCGGGGATTGAAGATGATAATTGATTAATCGAGACTATGTCACCATATGTGACACCATCAATAACTGCTCCTGTGAGTGTTAATACGTATTGATATCCCTCAGATCCTTTAAAACCAAAAAATTCCATATACGTCTCAACCTGTCCGTCTATATGAACCGGATACTCCATCAAAGAGATAAATGGAATACTTTGCACACCTAAATAATTTTGGCGCACACCCTTATTGGTTACAATTCTTGGACTACAGGATTGAAATACCGAACCTGAATCCAGCATAAAATTAGCTTTGATCGTATTTCCATTAGAATCAGCAGTGCTACAAGAGGGATTGTAAACAAACCATTTCAAATTCTGAGTATTAATGAATTCATATGAATATGAAACGATTCCACCGGTATTCACATTTTTAATTTTGAAATAATTTAATCCATTGCTTAGCAGTGTGTCGGATACCACTTCTTTTGTTTCATACTGATTTTGCCCTCCAAAATTGAAGTAAGTATACTGAAAGTAATTTCCAACTTTCAGAGGATTCTGAAAAGAATAACTTAAATCACTACCCAGAGAAATTATCATTAAAAGAATTAGTAAATAATATCTTTTCATAGCAATAAATTTTATTTACTAAAAAATAACATACTCATTTAACAATTTCAATAGGCTATAAAAAAAGCGGGATAAAACCCGCTTTTTTATCAAAATTAAATTTATTTCAACACAAATATACGACCCGCTATTTAACAAGCAGCATTTTCTTGGTTTCCTTAAAGTTCTCTGTTTCTAAAGTGTAGAAATATATTCCGCTTGAGAAAGCTGAACCTTCGAATGTATATTCATATACTCCGGCAATAAGCTGTGAGTTAACAAGGTTAGCTACTTCCCTGCCGAGTACGTCATACACTTTTAGAGATACCTTCGCATTCTGAGGAATGTCAAATTTTATCTTAGTCGTTGGGTTGAATGGGTTCGGGTAATTCTGCTGTAAAGAAAATTTATCCGGGATAACATTAGAGATAGTCTGGATACCTACGGTTCCGTCCGGACCTCCAGAGAAGCAAATTACTTTGCCATCCCGAGAGCCCGCGACAAATTCGTTGCTGTTATTGTCATCCACATCACCAAGAGAAGCTATCCTGTCACCACGCTGATTAATGCCTGCACCAAGCGAGTATTCAAATAATACCGCTCCTTTTGAACCATCCAGTACGATCACCTTTGGAGGGTTTTGCATAATAACCGCAACATCAGCAATTGAATCCCCATTTACATCGCCGATATTATCGATACCCCTGGAATATGAAGCAGACGGAGAGTACGACCATTGTACTGAATCGGTTTTGATGTCGATCCTGTGAATGGTCTGGGGACCTGAAGAAATAACTTCATCGAAACCATTACCATCGAGGTCAGGGAAAAATGCCATATTACCGTTATTACCCTGTCCAAGGTCTTTTGTCCATAACTCTGCTCCTGCATCCCCTGTTACAGCAAATAAGAAACCGCTCCCAAATGATTGTGTATAATAACCCATCACATCTTTAATACCATCATTATTGAGATCGGGAACCTGTCTCATACACCATACTGCTCCGAGCACCGGATAGCTCCACGCGCTAACACCTGAGCTATTAAATCCATTAACAAGATATGGAGGACCGTCATTGCCCAGTGAAATTGCACCGCCAAAATCCGTTGCTACGATATCATAAGTAAAACCTGCTGTCTGGGTGACATTAAAAATTTCGGTTCCATTAAGGCCGTTAACACAAATAGCTGCATGCCTGCCTCCATTTTGAGTACCGCTTGCAGAGATCAAAACATCCATTTTGCCATCATTATTATAATCCCTGTCTGTTCTGATACCCATTATATCACCATCATCGGTGGTGGAAGGATTTCCGTATTCCCAGATCTTCTGACCGGACCGTCCTGAGATGGCATATACCATTTCATTTCCTCCGGCGCATCCTATTATGACATCCATTATTCCATCTCCATCGATGTCAGGGATTGTCTGCATTGCGTCCTGCCAGTCGACAGAGCCCGTATTTATTGTTCCAAAGTGAGTATTATATATCCATAAAATATCTGCCGTTACTGAAGAATTACCATTATAACAAATAGTGTGGTAATTCTCAGTGGAGACAAGAATATCATCTACACCGTCTCCATTCACATCAGAGATCTTTTTCATGCTCATTGGCTGGATGTCATTGAAGCTTGTGTTTGGATTGGCAGGATTAATTCCCTGCCACATAATATCACCCAGCTGTGTAACCGCCGCATTTCCTGTTCCTGAAATATTGAAAGTATATGTTGGAGTGTTTGAAGCATTTGACTGGATAGTAACAACATCCGAGAACGCGCCAACGGCATTAGGATTAAACCAGATCCTGAAGGAAGCCTTTTCTAATGGGTTAATACTTACCGGAAAATTAACACCAACCGTATCAAAATAAAATCTTGCAGTTCCGGTGCTTATGGAATTAATTTGTAAAGCAGAGACACCCTGGTTTTCAATCTCAAATATATAACCGCATAATGAATTTACTCTGCGGCTGCTATAATCATAGCTTGAAACAGTTGAGATATGTCCTCCTGCATTAACGCCTACACCTCTAAGACCAATAGTTTCTACAGGCTGTCCTACATCATTGCTTGATATCTGCAATGTGCCGGGTGTATTACCAAAAGCAGTCGGTGAGAAAGTAACAGTGTAAGCCGCATTCGATGAGGGAGCAATCGTATCAGGTAATGAATTTGGATTAATGGTAAATGCCGGGTTTGACATATTAAAATTCGTAATTATCAAAGGAGCATTACCGTTATTTGTAATAGTCAGAGGGAGATTGGATGACTGTCCAATCACCACATTTCCATAAGATAATGAATCAGCAGAAACACTAATTATGGCGTTTCCCGAACCTCCGAGTTCGTACTTATACAATGTTCTTGATGTTACCGCGCCAACTCCCTGCGCAATGTGCCAGAGATATTCACCGTCCCAGTGCAATCCCCTGGGGTCGCAGCTTCCATCAGGATCAGGAGCAGGGAATGAGAATATCGTATCACCGAGTGAAATGCTATATGCGTAAATCCTCTCAGGTTCGGACTGGAAATTATCATTTACATAAAATATAGTATCGCCCTTTACGGTAATGCCCTGAGGCTGTTTACCTCTAAGAGGAATGGTATCTGTAATGGCTTTAGTAGTGAGGTCAATTTTATATGCATATGAGTAAGGATACACAGTATAATCAGGGAAATATACACAGAACCACATATCATTTCCGCGTATGTCGATACCGCCAAGGCCTATAGTAGAACTTCCACCAATTGAAGGAATGGTTATCGAGTCAACGACAGCTCCGGAAAGATCAATTTTATAAAATCTTCTTGTTGTTCCGCCGGCTGCTCTCGCAACCCAGAACCCTGAGCCGTCCCAGTCGAGACCGTGATTGAAATTTATAGTAGGCGGTGGTGTGACAGCAATGCCGTGCACCGTACCTGTTTTAGAAACTTTGTATATTGCACCGCTATTATCGGTAGCAACAAACAATGTATCATTTAATTCTGTAATTCCCCAGAAGGAATTATATTGAGGATCGCTGGGAAAAGGATAAGTATTAATCAATGTCTGCGAATAACCTGCAGAAACAAACAAACTCCAGATTAGAAAAGACTTTAGTATAAACTTCATCTACATCCTCCTGAATGCTTTTAACGCAATTATTGAATTATCTTTATTGAAAAAATATGTTAATATAATGTTAAATATTGGAATAAAATAAAAGACATTTGATACGGATTATTCTAATTCTCATTTTTACCACACTTACGGCAAATCCCCTGTTTTCACAGCAGAATAGCAGTATTCTCGAAGATGCCATCCGGTACCGTGGATTGACCCCTGAAGACATTACGATTCCAATAAACTTTTCCGATACCACAGCCACAAACAACAGCCGGCTGCTGCTTCCAATTGTAGAAAGAATGATGAAAAATCCGCTGCAGTATGATGGGTGGGTAGATAGTGTGGGGGAAGTAATGAATTTTAACTTAGGAGGATTAACAAATTATTTCTTTTCTATTCAAGGTTATATCTTTTTCCCAATAACAGGATTTGGCTTTCCAGCTTTATATATTGATACAAAACGAGATAATCCAACTGAGAAGGTTCCTTATATTGATTTCCTCAGAGGTGTAATGTTAAGAAAAGTGGAAACAGAGAATAACTATACTCTAAAACTAATTGCCAAATTAAATCGAGAAGAAAAAGCATTTTTAAAAGAAAACATCTTATCAATTATTTCCGAAGATAATTATTCAATTGAAGGTTATACCTCTGATGTTTTCAAATATAACTTGGTAAGAGACTCGTCTACTGCTATTTCAAAATATACAATGGACTTATTGAGCAAATTAACATTTAACAAATCGCTCAAAAACAATATATACGAAAATTCAATAGAAAATATTTCTGACATTTACGGATTGTATAGATACATCATAATGAATAAGGAAAAAATTAAAAATTTTAGCACCGAAAAC
>JAEYVS010000107.1 GCA_023429265.1 Bacteroidota bacterium
TATGCAGGGAAATTATGGCGATGCTATTAAAAACCTTGAAAAGCTCCAGGAGATCACTCCTAACTACAGGAATTCCGCTGAACTCCTCGAGCAGATGAGAATAATGAACCTGGGTAAGGACACCGGCGGTTTAACAGGTCAGCCTAATTTTGACGCGAATAATCAGCGCACTTCTCTCGAACAGCGCTCCTTCCAGATGTATGAAGCAGGGGATTTTAAAGGCTCAATAGCATTGCTAATGAAACTGATCGAGCTTGCCCCCGGACATCGTACAGGTTATTACAATAATATTGGGCTTTGTTATGAGCAGCTGGGGGATTTTGAAAAAGCGAAATTATTCTACGAAAAAGCTGTTGCCGAAGACCCTAAAAATCTGATGGCATACGGTGGCCTGGGCAGTGTAGCTTTAAAATCAGGCAACCACACCGAAGCCATTAAACATTATGAGTTTATTTTGAAGGAAACCCCGGAAGATACGATCGTCCGGAACAAGCTGGATTCAATAAAAGCCTTAAAATAACCATCGGTTTGAAATGGTAATGAATTGATAATGAAAAAGAACTTATCTATCTTATCTATACTCAGTCTAAATAAGTATTCTTAAATCTTAATAACATATGGAAAATACAAACCCTAACGAATTAAATTCGGCTGAAACATTAGCTCCTGAAAAACGGGCTAAATTTGTCGCCATTAACTACATCACCTGCGAAGACCATTACAGGGAAAGGTTCGAGGAGCTTTTCGGTACCCGTAAGCACGCAATTGATACAATGCCCGGGTTCATTGAAATGGAAGTTCTCCGCCCATCAGAAGGTAATGTATATCTCATAATGAGCCACTGGGAAAATGAAGAATCCTTCAAAAGCTGGACCGGCTCTGAAGCTTTCCTCGAAGGCCACAGAAGGGGCTTTGAGGACATAAAGAAGTACAAAGAGCGCGGAGAAAACCCTCCAATGAAATCGGATTTCAAAACTTACGAGATTTTTGCCAGATAACATTATAAATTATATTAACGCTTAGATCAATGAATTCAGTTAGAAACAAAATTTATTTATGCGCATTTGTTGCGCTTCCTGTGTTTGTTTTGATGACAGTGCTATTCAGCATTGAAAATAATAGCAATGCAGACGACAGAAAAGACGACGATTCCAATTCACTCGCATTGCCTCAGGAAGTTCATCTAAAAAATATAAAGCAGCTCACTTTCGGAGGTGAAAATGCTGAAGCTTATTTTTCTTTTGATGGTACTAAGCTTTCATTCCAGAGCACAGGCAGAGACGGGGAATGTGACCAGATATATACAATGAACATAGACGGCTCCAATAAACAGATGGTCAGCACCGGACACGGAAAGACAACCTGCGCGTACTATATGCCGAATGGTGTTGATGTAATATTTGCATCCACACATCTCGGAGGACACCAGTGCCCTCCTAAGCCTGATTTCTCCAAGGGATATGTATGGGCTATCGATGATACATATGACATTTTCGTTGCTAAAGAAGACGGTTCCGATCTCAGACAGCTTACAACCGAAAAAGGATACGATGCTGAAGCAACAGTTTCCCTCAAAGGCGACAGGGTAGTATTCACGTCTACACGCAATGGTGACCTGGACATTTATACTATGAATATCGACGGCTCGGACGTACAGCAGCTAACGGATGAACTCGGTTACGACGGGGGTCCCTTCTTTTCTAAGGACGGCTCAAAAATTATTTACCGCCGTACAACTTTTGAAAGCGAAGAACAAAAAGAAGAATATAAAGAACTTCTGAAACAAGGGTTGATAAGACCCGGTCAGCTCGAGATATGGGTAATGGATGCAGATGGCAGCAATAAAAGGCAGGTTACAAATAACGGAGCTGCTAATTTCGCTCCATATTTCTTTCCTGATGGAGAGAGGATACTTTACTGCTCAAACCAGGATGATCCACAGGGAAGGAACTTTGACATCTATATGATAAATCTCGATGGAACAGGACAACAGAGAGTTACATATTCAGATGAATTCGACGGTTTTCCAATCTTTTCGCCGGATGGCACAAAACTCGTGTTTTGTTCAAACAGGAACAATGAATTACCTAACGAGACCAACGTTTTCATCTGCGATTGGGTAGAATAAATTTGTGTAACCGACGACGATGCCTCTAAGAAAATTCATCCTTTTAGGAACATTATATATTTCACAATTCCTGCCCCTGGGTTTTTTTACGGAAGCCTTCCCGGTCTTCCTTAAAGACCAGGGGTTTTCTAATGCCGCCATCGGGGCAATGCACCTTGTATTGCTCCCGTGGATGTTTAAATTCCTCTGGGCTCCATTCGTCGACCGCTTTGGTAATACACGCTTCGGACATTACAAGGTCTGGATAATCATAATGCAGTTCCTTGTCGCCGGATGTCTTCTTATTGTCTCCACACTTAATATAATCATTGGATTCCAGATAATAATTTTTCTCGTGGTATGCCTATCCATCTTCGCGGCTACTCAGGATATAGCTACAGACGCACTTGCAGTTGGTATGCTCACGAAGAAGGAGCAGGGCGTTGGCAATGGAATTCAGAATGCCAGCCACTTCCTCGGCTCGATGCTCGGTGGCGGTGTAATGCTCATCGTCATTCAGACGATGGGGTGGAGCAATTCGCTAATGGCTTTATCGCTGCTGATCCTTCTCCCTCTGCTTCCGGTTCTGTTTTTTAAAGAGGAAAGGGTCATTCCTAAAGCAAAACCTTCACTTAGGTCCAACATAGACTTTTTTCGCCGTCCGGGAAATCTTGCCTGGCTGTCTGTACTGATCCTTGCCCCGCTTGGCGCGAGTATGGCAGACTTCCTGTTTAAGCCCTTCCTTGTCGATAAAGGCTTTTCGTTCGAAGAGATAGGGTTTGTACGGGGTATTATCGGGCTTTCCGCTGCTTTTGTGGGTGCAATTGTCGGAGGCTTCCTTATGAGATCGCTCGGCAGGAAAAAGATTATTATTAATCTTGCTTTACTCGTGGCATTCTCTTTGCTTGTATATCTTATTCCCGTTTTTATAAGCGCATCTATGACTACGATAATTATTGCGAGTATTGTCACTAAGTTTTGTGTTGGTATGTTCACAACATCGTTATTCACCCTCATAATGGAAAAAAGCCAGCCAGGTACTGCGGGAACTGACTTCACAGTACAGATTGCCATTCTCACTTTCAGTGCGCACGGTCTAGCCTCACCGCTCGGAGGTTTTCTCTCGGATGTATTCGGGTATGGTGTAATGTTTATCGCCAGCATCCTGCTTGGATTTACAAGCGTATGGATTCTCAGCAGGGGTATCAACGACAGAAAAGAGCTCAATGACCTGCAGCCCGCCGAAGTGAATTAATCATTTTAAATTTAAGTTAGAGGTATTAAACACAACTAGTTTGCAGGCGAGGTCAAGCGATCTCACTTATTTCGATCTTGTATGCATTTTCGTGCCGTTGTAGGTGCCATAGCAA
>JAEYVS010000137.1 GCA_023429265.1 Bacteroidota bacterium
AGTATTCTCCATACCGCCGTATATAAAATCCTTCACAATAACCTGCTTGTAATTTGCCCAGGGGTACCTGTACCCGAACCTGTCATTAAAGAATCTCAGCATTTCCGCGGTATTTCTAACAGCATATTCGCCCATTTCCAGCTTGTCCTTATCCACATACGAAAGCACCTCAATTCCATCAGCTTCGTCCCGGATAATGTCCCATTCACCCACACCAAGCATAATGAGGTATGTCGGATGAGGCTTATCCTGAACCCATTGCCAGGTCGTGCCCCCCAATATCCCGGCTGATGCATATGAGGACTCAAGGTAACCGTTCGATAGGGTCACGTACTTTTCATCAACAGTCACATACATTTCTGTTGTTGTTTTATCATTCGGATAATCATATATGGGCAGCCAGTATTTATTATCCTCGCTCTGTCCCTGTGTCCATATCTGGTAACCCATAGATGGGTTCAGTTCTGTCGGGTATCTGAAATACAATCCCCTTTGCGGCTTACAGGTATATTTCACAGTGTAGCCGAATGTATCGGTAGTATTCACAGGCTGAGGAGTATAAACGGTGATCTTCTTCCCGTCATATTCATATCGCAGAGGAATTTCCAGAACCGATATGTTCTCTATGTCGAAAGCAACCGCATCCACTTCAAATGATGTCATTCCATCGATCAAAGGGACAATGGTTGTTGTCACGTCTCCTTTTACCATTTTCTGATCCCAATCAAAGCTCAGACTCATTGAAATATGCCGGACATCGTAGGTTCTTTCGCGTTCGGGCTTTGGCACGGTCTGTGAAAATAAATTTCCGTACAGTATGAGAATTGATATGAGGGTGAATTTGACCATAACTTGTTAATTATCCTGTCATTAAAAGATAAATACCAACAATATATAATACTTAATTTAAATCTTTATTAGAAGTGAATAAAGGAGAAGATTTTAGTGACCTATACTGAATTTGGCATCCGGATTAATTATTAATGCCGCTATAATCACCAAAAGAGCAATTAAAATGATGATAATTACTGTAATACGATTAAAACGAATGTACTGCATCGGACTAAATAACCATGACAACAAATCCTCTTTTCCCATAATTAATTTACAATTAAAGCTGCAATCGACATTATGGCAACAAGTATTGCAAAAACGATGATAATTTTGAGAAAAGACTTCCAAGTTGAAGGTTTATAATTCTCATCCCCTTTATATGGATAAAACATGCATATATTGCATACTACTGATTGTGATAATTCTTCCCAATCTATCATTTGAAAATATACTTCAAAATTAATTTATTATCTATTTATAATTAAAAATTATTAATTGAAAATTAAATATGCTTTACTTTTCAAATCAAATTCCTTACACTTAGAAAGAAGTATATGTCCCCTTTTAGCGACTCCCGTATAAATTTAAACTTCACACGATGAGGCTGTCAATTATTATGTTGACCGGTTTCATATGTACGGCTGTCAGCAACCCGGCTTTTACCCAGATGTTACCCGAATCGGTGAATTCCACGAATCGTGAGAACTCCATATCCGGTTCAGAGCTCAATGAAAGCATCGTAAAGGAAAATGTATTGATGACTCCTACCGATGAAGAAATGAGCTTCATTATGTACCGGGACAGGGTCACTACTACCCTGAGTGACAATCTATACAGAAGAGAAATAAAGGAGGAATTTAACTTTAATCCAGTAAAGTCACTGAATGGCAATCTGAAGTTCGGCGGATTTTACAATGGCGGTATCGACCTTTATTTCGCGCCTGAGATGTACATTCAGCCATTTGACGGTGTCAGTATTTATGCAATCCGCCACAGCCACATTTATATTCCGCTGGAAGAAATGCAGGAAAACATTCAACCCCTGCTGCTCGAAACAGTATTTCTCGCGGCAATAGAAAATGCCGTAAACTACTTTACACTGAATGATGAAATACTGATCAATAAAGTTCTCAATGGCATTTTAAACTTCGCCCTCAAGAACGGTTTCACTTTTATCACACAGGCAGTGAAAAAAGAAGATCCTAAGATTCCTACCTGGGAGTACTATTACTGCTCAATCGGGATAAGATTTTAATAATTGTATAGTCTGAGGTGTTAAACTGTTAATACACATACTTAAAAAAAATTAACATCCGGTCTAAAAATTGGATTTGATTTTTCAGCAGTTTGCTTATCTGTAATAAAATTTAATTTTTTTCTTTATCACCTGCGAGAAAGAAAATTTATTTCGTCTGCTATGTCAAAGAACCATTAGTTAAATATAAATGGCAGTATTAAAGTCCATACAAATATAACCTGAATGGAAGGTAAGAGTCAAAGAAAAAATGTATAGATAGCGCATCTATACAAAAAGGTGTTTAAGTTATTAATTAACAATGGTGATTATATTTGGTATTGACGAGGGAAAAAGCGGGAAGCGGAACTTTTTTCTTAGATCTTACCGGCACCGTATCACTAAAATCAACAACACAACGTTCCCAAATCACCGCTAAAGCGGGACAGGTCGGAATTTGGGAACGAGGTTAGTTTCTTTTTGTAAGGGAAATTAGTTCTCCAGGGTTTTCGCAGGAAACCATCCCATTTCAAGCGATGTCACAAAGAATTTCTTTATCCTGATAACGCAGGGTGATACGGGGGTATATGTCTGGAACCAGGGCATCTTTTCGGTCAGCATTGCTCTTACTCTTGCGTCCTCATCGTCGCTTAATATCTCAATAGTTCCATATCCCTGCAGAAAATCCTTTGTAGCGTCATTCTGAGAGATCGAAATCGCAACGTTCTTATTATGTTCCAGGTTAGACATTGTTTTCCCGGATTTTTCGAGCACGTGATAAATATCCAGACCGTCATTTGCGAAATATGCTCCGAGTATCCAGGGTGAATATTCACCGCCGGTAGTTGCTATCATTATTGCGTTATTGTCGGCAAAGACCTTCATTATCTTTTCTTTTACCTGGTCTTCAAGTACAGCTGTTTCTTCCATTTTCAATAAATTTAGTTATTTATAAAACGTCTTTAATTCTTTTTATTGCTTCCTTTATATTCTCTCTGGAATTAGCATAAGAGAATCTCAAGTAGCCTTCTCCGAACTTACCGAATGCTGTTCCGGAGAGTGAAGCTACATTTGCATTGTACAGCAGGTGGTCATTTAGTTCAGATGATTTATATCCTGTCTTGGTGATATTCGGGAAAGCGTAGAAAGCGCCTTTGGGGATGATACACGAAAACCCGGGAATTGAATTTAATCCGTCAACTATAATGTCTCTTCTGGCGCGGAATTCCTCTCTCATCTCATCTACAGCATCCTGCGGTCCTTCGAGGGCTTCTATACAGGCTTTCTGCACAAAAGCATTCGTGCAGGAGTTGCTGTTTGTCATCAGCCTCGAAATTTTAGATGCAAGATCCGTATTCATAACTCCGTATCCTGCTCTCCACCCGGTCATTGAATAATACTTAGAGAATCCGTCGAGTATGATCGTCCTGTCTTTAAAGCCGGGAATCTGTGTGATACTGAAATGCTCTCCGTCAAATATGAGCCTGCTGTATATTTCATCACTGAGAACTATAATATCTGTATCCTTTATTATCTCGCCAATTTTCTGAATGTCCTCTTTTGTTAATATCCCTCCGGTAGGATTTTGAGGGGTATTAATAATAAGAAGCTTTGTTTTATTGCTTATGAGCTCTCTCAGTTTCTCGGGGTCAAAGGCAAATCCCCTTTCTTCTTCGAGCTTGATTGGCACCGGGGTACCGCCTACAAAGTTTATCATAGACTCATAAATGGGAAATCCGGGATTTGGGTATATGACTTCATCGCCCTCGTTTACCAGCGCCAGTATAGCAAAGAACATTATGGGCTTCGCGCCGGGAGTTACTACTACCTCGTCTGCATCGAATTCCACGCCCCTGGTTTTTGTCATGTAATTCGCGATGGATGACCTGAGTTCCAGGATCCCGTTAGAGGGAGTATAGTGCGTATCACCGGACTGCAGAGATTTGATCGCGGCATCACATATATTTTTGGGAGTCGGAAAATCCGGTTCACCTATTTCAAGGTGAATAATATTTTTGCCCTCAGCTTCGAGCTTTTTTGCTTTGGCCAGCACCTCAAATGCCGTCTCTGTTCCGAGATTAGCCATCCGTTCAGCATACTTCATATAGTTAAAAGTTAAAAGTTAAAAGTTAAAAGTTAAAAGTTAAAAGTTAAAAGTTAAAAGTTAAAAGAGTTTAAATTATATAGATTTAATCAATCCTGACAACATTTTAGAAATTTCAATAGAAGAATTATAAAGCTCTTCAAATTCATCTTCAGATACATAACCAAGTTCCTTGACTAAGTACAACATACTTCTGACTTCGCCTGAGCTTCCTTTAGTTATGTATAAAAAATACCGGTATTCATTATTGCTTTGCCTCTCAAACCCTTCTGCAATATTATTCATAATTGAGACAGAAGCTCTGAGTATTTGACTTCTTAAACTGTAATCTTTAGAATCTTCAAAAATTTTATAAAGTTTTAAACTCAAATCTTTTGCTTTATGCCACACTACTAAATCTTCGAACTTTTTCACTGCAGACTGTAGACTTTAAACTTTAGACTTTTAACTTTAAACTTCTTTTATTCTCCGAGATAAGCCTTTTTTACTTCTTCGTTGTGAGCAAGTTCTTTTGCGCTTCCTTCGAGAATGATCTTTCCTGTTTCGAGCACATACCCGTAACTCGCGCTGGCTAATGCCAGGTTCGCGTTTTGTTCGACAAGAAGTATTGTAATTCCGGTCGCCTTATTTAAAGCTACTATCTTTTCAAAAATGGCTTTCACCAGCAGAGGCGCAATTCCCAATGACGGTTCATCAAGCAAGAGCAGCTTTGGTTTTGACATCAAAGCGCGGGATATCGCCAGCATCTGCTGTTCACCGCCGCTAAGAGTACCGCCAAGCTGTTTGAGTCTTTCCTTAAGTCTGGGAAAAAGTGTAAAAACAAATTCCAGGTCATCTTTGACGTGAGCCGTATCCTTTCTTGTATAAGCTCCCATTTCCAGATTCTCTTTCACGGTAAGGTTTGAAAATATTAATCTTCCTTCGGGAGACTGGCTTATTCCTTTCTTTACTATAGCATCCGGCTTATCGTCTGTTATGTCTTCCCCTTCAAATGTAATAATAGAACCCGGTTCGGGTTTAGTCAGTCCGGAAATAGTTCTGAGAATCGTGGTTTTCCCCGCGCCATTTGCTCCGATGAGCGTGACAATCGAACCCTTCTCAACATTAACATTTATGCCTTTAATGGCTTTAATGGCGCCATAATTCACTTTGAGATTCTCGATCTTAAGCATTCAGGTCGCCTCCTTCAGTAATGTGAGTATCACCCAGGTAAGCTTCGATAACTTTCGGATCTTTCTGTATTTCCTTAGGCAGACCTTCGGCTATTTTCTCGCCGTAATCCAGCACGAATATACGTTCGCAAATTCCCATCACCACCTGCATATCGTGCTCTATGAGAAGAATTGAAAGCTTAAACTTATCCTTCACTTCTTTAATTAAATTCATCAGGTCTTGCTTTTCCACAGGGTTCATTCCCGCGGCAGGCTCATCCAATAAAAGCAGCTTTGGGGAAGTAGCAAGTGCTCTGACAATTTCGAGCTTTCTTTGTTCGCCGTATGGAAGAGATTTAGAATATTCATCCGCATCATCGAGAAGCCCGAATATCTCGAGGAGTTCTTCTATCTTTTTATCTATTTCTTTCTCTTCTTTATAAAAACCCCCGGGACGTATTATAGAGCTAAAGAAGCCTGCTTTAATGTCCTTCCCAAAAGAAACCCGGACATTATCCTTTAAGCTCAGCGTGGGGAATAGACGGATATTCTGGAATGTCCTGCTGATGCCCATCGCGGAAACTTCATAAGGCTTTTTCCCAACAACGCTTTTACCATTGAAAAGAATGTCTCCTTCGGTGGGTTCATAAACACCGGTTATCATATTAAACACGGTAGTTTTCCCCGCTCCATTAGGTCCTATCATTCCGATTAGCTCTCCTTCACCAACGTGTGTGCTTACTCTGTCCACGCAGGTCAGTCCGCCAAATCGCATCGTTACATTATTTATCTCAAGTATTTTCGACATCGTGCTCCTTTCCAACTTTTTTCTGCCGTCTGAGTCTGACACCGAATAATCCCTGAGGTCTTAAAAGCATCATTATTATAAGCAGCAGAGCATAAATTATCATCCTGTACTCGGCTACTTCCCTCAATAGCTCCGGCAATATGGTCAAAACTATTGCCGCAATGATCACACCCATCATACTTCCCATACCGCCGAGTATAACCATCACTACGATTTCCACAGAGCGGAGGAAGTTAAAATCTTCGGGATTAATGTATTCATTAAAGAAAGCAAAGAGCGTTCCAGCTATCCCCGCGAAAAATGCACCGGTTACAAAAGCTGTTACTTTAAACTTTGTTGTATTCACACCCATAGCTTCAGCGGCGATCTCATCATCCTTCACCGCCAGATATCCTCTGCCGTAAGTGGAATGAATAAGATTATAGATCACAAATATGCAAACAGCAGCAAGGAAAAATACCCAGAAGAAGCTGGTGAATTCCTTTATGGCGTAGAACTGGTTAGACATACCCGTAAGCTCTGGAACCATATTCAGGCTCTTTGTGCCATTCTCATAAATATATACACCTCTGAAACCCTGCGCACCTCCAATGAAATCTACACCCTGTATTATCACGCGAATAATCTCACTAAAACCTAAGGTAACGATTGCAAGGTAATCACCTTTTAATCTCAATGAGGGAATCCCAACAATCAATCCAACTATCGCCGCCGATACTCCCCCGATTATAAGCATTATAATGAAGACCATTGATGTACCAAAACTTCCCTCTCCAAAGGTACCAATGAAAAACGGGGCAAAATAACAGTATGTACACGCTGATGTGTAAGCTCCGATAGCCATAAACCCTGCGTGCCCCAGAGAGAACTGCCCGGTATAGCCGTTAATCAGATTTAGGCTGGTAGCCAGGATAATATTGATGCCTATGAAAACAAGTACAGTAAGATAGTACGGGTCTATAGAATCCGAGAAAAGATTTATTATAAAAATGGCGAGAATGGAAACCGCGAAAATGCTGTAATTCTTCATTTAGTGAAGAAATGCTTCTATAAAAAGATGTTCGAAGCTGATAATAACCTCTTCGAACTGTACGGGTTTGTTTGTGGGCGAT
>JAEYVS010000204.1 GCA_023429265.1 Bacteroidota bacterium
TAATAATTCCCTTCGTTTTTATAAAATTTATTTTGAATGTTATTACTATAATTTGTTAAAAATCCATCCAGGTCTCCATCATTATCGTAATCTATCCAGTTCCATACTTGACCGTCTACAATGTCAGTACCTAAGCTCCCGGTATCTATTCTTTCAAAGTATGCAGTTCCGGTCTCTTTTAAAAAATTATGATATAGATAATCTCTGGCTCCAATGCTGTTTGCAGGACCGCTTCCAATAAATAAATCTATATCTCCATCCAGATCATAATCATTCCACGTAGGTACAGTAAATGGAGCAGTTGTATCGGTAATTTGTGTGGTATCTAATCTTGTAAAGGTTCCGTCACCATTGTTATGAAAAAACCTGTTGGGGTTTGAAGTGGATGCAAAACCAAAAGCTGCCGCAATTATCAGATCTACGTATCCATCATTATTGTAATCTCCCCACGCACATCCCCATCCTTCATTATTAATACTATCAGCAATTGCACCGGAAACTATTTTTGTGAATATACCACCGTCATTTCTATAAAGGAAAGATCCTCTGTTAGATGCACCGGATATAAAACAATCCAGGTCTCCATCATTATCCATATCTGCCCAGGTGTTTCCAAAAGCGGGACCTTGTTGGGTTATAGCATTAGGATTTGTGGTAAAAATATTTCCAGGATTCCCTTTGAATATATTACTATTCTGATTCCAGAATAGATCTAATCTTCCATCTCCATCGTAATCTATCCAACTAGCACCTGCATATGACCCATTTGGAGCACCTGGAGCTGTTACTATAGGATTAGATGGATCGGTTACTTTGGAAAATTGTTGTCCCTGGGAATAAGATGAGGAAAGTAATAAAAAGATAATAACTGCTTTAAAAAACAGAATAAGGGTGTTCATGAGCGCAATTTTTTAGTTTGTAAAAATAGTTTTTTACAAATTTATCAGCACTCACCCTAACCTGCTTGGCGAAAATTGACTTTTTTAGGAATTTCTTTTAAGAAGCTTCGTCATTAGAATATTGTACGGTTAACTGTTGAAAAGTTATAGGGTATTTACAGCATAACTTCTTTCAGGAAGCTCAGTAGATATTTATTAAATATCTGCTCATTAAATTCCCCTATGTCTATCAGATCCAGCTTGTATCTCTGCTCATCCGTTTTAATGGAGTATTTGGTAGTTACTTTTACATTTCGCTTTGATGGGCTATAAGCAAATTGCAGGAAAGGGACGTTCACTCCCAGAGTCTTTCTGCTATGCCCTTTTGGGTAAAATAATATTTGTATAACCGTCCTTAGCTCCGGGTCATCTATCCTCTCAGCCTGGTTAGTGTAATAGTTTAAGGAGCATCCTGCTCTGCTTATCAGCCAGCTTGCATCTTTAACCGTAGGGACTATAACTTCTGTAATAATCTCAGAAAACCGTCTTGATCCTTCATCATTATTAACCGGTGAATGATTTTGGGTTACTTCGTCACGGTCTTTGCGAATGGAAATACTTTTATTTGTAATTTGGTCAAGCTCTTCCCTTAGATCAAGATTCATAACTGAACTATTTTATTAGTGGTTATTCAAAAATATTAAAGTATTGCATAATTGTCAAACTTATAATACTAATACTAAATTATTATTATATTAAAATTATGCAAATTATGAGCCAATAATTTATTTAATTCATATAATTTATGGGTAAATTGTAATTTATGTCAATATAATATATATTTACTATTAATACGAATTCAATCCTTGAACTATCGATGGGAAAAATTTATTCACTTTTAGCAGTATTCATACTCTTTGTTGCATTTACTTCCTGCCAGGAGCAGCAGCCTGATTTACCTCCGGATCAACAGCAGGGGGAAAATCTATACTATGATTGTATGGAAAATAAAATAGTTATAGATGGCAAAGCTACAGTTGAAGATAATGAACGGGGACAATGGTCTGTAACTTTCGATGGTCAGCTTATGTGCGGGTCAGAACCAATAAACGGAGCGGATGTGAATGTAAAGTTTCCTATGAGAGATACTGATCTTACTATTAAGACCAAAGATTCAGGTAATTTCACTGTAAAACTAAGCCGGGTGGATGAAAACCCCCGCGGTAAGGAATTCACTGTTACACTAATAGGTACGAATGAGAAAATGATAACTAAATCATTTATGGTCGAGTAGTGTATATTCTCCTTCTGTATGCATTAGGTGAATCTCCAAATGTTCTCTTGAATAATTTACTAAAGGACGCAGGATCTTCAAAGCCGGTATTAAGACATACTTCTGTAATTGAAAGCTCTCCGTTCTTCAGTAACCTTTCTGCCTCGTGCATCCTAACCTGCGTAAGATATTGATGTGGAGTCACTCCCATAAACTCCTTAAATTTCCTAAGAAAATGATGCGCGTTCAGGCTCGATACTTTACCGAGTATCTCCAGACTAATAGATTCATTATAATTTGAATCTATATAATCCTTTCCCCTTGTTAACCTTCTGTAAATTTCAACACGGGTCGAAGCCTTACAATTATTTACCTTATTCAATTGACTAAGTTTTTGAATGTTTATCCCGACTATATCTTTTAATATATCCGACAATGTCTCACCAATGAATAAAGACCCGTAATTTAATCCATCCAGGTAGGTTTTGAGTTGTAAAACTTTACCCATTAGCTTGATATCATAGTCATATAACCCCGAAAAAAAGTTCACACCGGAATCAAGTATAAAATCTGGTTCATCCATAAGCTTACTTTCACTTAAAACTAATTCCGAAATCCTTTCTTTCCTGTACCTAGGACAATAATTAATGGAAAATGATCTGGTGGTACCTGTTTCCCTAATGCTGCTGCTGTATCTCTGATCTTCATTCATTAGAAGAAACCGGCCATCTCTTACCCTGTATCTGCAATTATCCGTTTCATAATACTCACTTCCTTTAAAAGCAAATTTAAGTGACAAAGGTCCCCAGTGTTCCGGGTAGTCTGCCTCATAAACATCGGAATTGATAATTACATTTGAATGATTGAATTGGCTGTTCCAGCGGTTTTCGTCAAACTCAGGTGCATACCAGTTAGGAAATTGATTTATTATTCTGATTTCTGACATCTAAATTTTATACGGTTACAATATATACTTGTTGCTTTCTATTTCATGTAAAAATATATCACACAAAAAATTACTATCATCAATATTACCAGAATAACTGTATTATCATTCTTTCTGAATGGTTTCTTCATAAGTCAAACTATCTACTAATTTCCATTTATGAAATATAATTTATAACACCATATTTTATATAGAATCTGAAATTATTTAATGGCTCAATGTGTTAAACCGGTATCGATGTAAAATTAAAATTTTTTTGAGAAAATGACATTACAACCAATTGACTTTCGATATCTTATGATAAACTTCAATAAAACAAGTTTCTCTGCAATTTTGACCAATTAATTTACTGTTTCATAGTAATTTATTCATCCCAAATATTGTAACTACGGTTAATATAGGGCAATTTTGACCTGAAAAACCCTTGAAAATGATACTCACTTTGAGTATCTTATATGATATAGATTTTAGACTGCATTTATTTAGCTTATAACGTTCTTTTACAAAAGTTTTAGCACAGGATTAATAAAGTGCTGGTAAAGTTTTTTGTATTACCATTCGATAACATACATAGGAGAAGTAATTATTGAAAACTAAAACATTGTTGTTAATTGTTTTAGGCACATTTTTTCTGATTAATCCGGTCAGTCAGCAACATTCAGACCTAAACGCTAAACCTAAGGATGAAATTGCCGAGTTTACTCAAGAAGGAGTTGCATCTTGGTATGGGCCCGGGTTCCACGGTAGAAAAACCGCCAATGGCGAGAGATTCAATACCAACGACCTAACAGCAGCCCACAAGACATTGCCCTTCAACACAATAGTGAGAGTAGTAAACCTCGACAATGAAAAAACCGTTATCGTTAGAATAAACGATAGAGGTCCTTTTACCAAAGGAAGAATTATCGACCTCTCAAAGGCCGCTAAGAATGAAATTGGTATGGATGGTTTAGGCAACGTTAGGATCGAGGTGATCACTCAGGAAGAAATCGACGCCGAAGAAAAAGCCGAGGAAGAAGTTTTAACCCCGGTAAATCTCTTCGAGAATATGTTGCCTTTGAAATCCAAAGTCTTTGTGGAATACAACAGACAGGAAGCTGAGGAGGCAAGCAAATTTGGCGAACTTTCTGATGAAGAATTTAACACGATCTTCAATTCCTTCAAAAGAATTAAGATCAAAGTTCTTACACCAAATTCAGATGATGCTAACTCGACAATTTATCAAGCAATTGACGAAGCCCCGAATACTAACTACTTTGAGGTAACCAATAGAATTAAGTTTGTGAAAGGTTACACATTTGAAATTGCTCAATTTGAAGATAAATTGCTCGCGTATGACTTGGTTGGAAAATTAGAATTAAACAATTTCGGAACAATCTTTATTGAAGAGATAATTTCCGGTGACAAAACTAGCTTTAAGATCTTTGTAGGAAACTATAAAGATAAACGAGAATCCAGGAATGATAAAAAAATTCTTAAAAAAATGGATTTTCTGCCTAAGTTAGTTGCTATTGGAAGTTGAGAGTAAATAAAAAAGCCGTCTTAAATCTTAAGACGGCTTTTTTATTTCTAAAAATTAATTGTTGTTAAAAAGAATTTTCATAGTCATAATCAAATTTAAAATATCTTATGCTTTTATATATAGCATTTGCAAGGTCATCCTGTCCCCTTTCTGACTTCAAATAATCTACATCTTCCTGGTTTGTCAAAAATCCCATCTCAAATAAAACAGCCGGCATCGATGCGCCATATAATACAATGAATGCATCCTGTTTTACTCCATTATTTTTCAGAGGAGTAGCTTTTACAGTTTCATTCTTTAATATTTCCGCAAATCTATGAGCTGTCTTAAGATTAGCGCTCTCCATAATTGAGCCTAATAGATATTTATCGGTATCAATCTTCTCACCATTTCCAAGAAATCTATTCTCGTTAATAGTCAGTTCAGTAGCACGCTCTTTTCTAACGAGGTCAAGGAGATATATTTCAAACCCTGTTTTATGCTCGAGGTCATCAAGTTTTTTGGAATTTGAGTGAATGCTTACGAAAAGATTACCTGAATTAGCATTTGCTATCCTCCCTCTTTCATGAAGTTCAATAAATACATCGCTATCCCTTGTCAAAACTACATCCATATCATCATATTCATTGGTAAGAAGGTCTCTTAACTTTAAGGTAATGGCAAGATTTATGTCTTTTTCGTAGGTACCATCGATAGCTATTGCCCCGGGATCTTTACCACCATGCCCTGCATCCAGAATAACGGTCTTAATTCGTCTGTTGGTTTTGCCGGTTTCATCCGTAATCTGCTCCTCCTGGGGAATAATTTCTCCGATAAAGAAGATAACACAAACGGCTATAACCAATATGAAAATAACACTTTTAAGCACTTTTCTCTTTAGCTGTTTATTTATAATTAGTAAATTGAACTGGGAAATCCAGATTTGCTTCCTTTAATAGCTTTATTACTTCCTGAAGATCATCCTTATCCTTACCTGTCACGCGCACCTGCTCATCTTGTATCGCTGCTTGCACCTTGAGTTTTGCATCTTTAATCAGCTTTACGATCTTTTTGGAATTATCCTTGCTGATGCCGGATTTTAATGTTACCACTTGCCTGACAGTGCCGTTTGAAGCCGGTTCAATTGCGCCATATTCCAGTGCCTTCAGGGATATTGACCTTTTAACCATTTTATTCTGCAAGGTATCGATCACGGTTTTCAGTGTATATTCATCCTTTGATGCTATTGTAATTTTTTTATCGCCTTTATTCAGTTCAAAGGAACTTCCGGTGTCTTTTAGGTCGTATCTCTGGTGTATTTCCTTAGAAGCCTGGTTAACAGCATTATCTATTTCCTGCATGTCAATTTCGGATACTACGTCAAAAGAGTACTGATTAGCCATTTATGTAGGGTTTTAATTGAAGAATTAATGTATCTTATTACTAAACTTAATAGAAAAATACATTTTTTAAAGATAATTCTTAAGCCCATTCTGCTTATCCACTGTAAAAAGATAACCTTAGATAAATTCTTAAATTGAATAAAAAGGTTATATTTTTTATATTATATTGTATTTTTATAAAAAGTTAACATTATCGGAGAATAATATATGAACGCCATAAATAAATTTGTCCAATCCGCTTTACTCTTGTCTTTTTTCGCAGCGGCAATATTCTTGATGGGATGTGCTTCTGCTGAAGTTAATACCGGAAAGCTTGCATTCCAAAAAGGTGAATATGAAAAAGCTGCTATTGAACTGAAGAAAGGTCTTCCACCTACCAGTACAGATGCCGAAGGATGGTATATGCTCGGATATTCTTTGATTGAAATAGGTAAGTACCAGGAAGGAGCTGAAGCTTTAAATAAAAGTTTAAGTATTTCCAGTGCATTCGCTCCTGATATCCAGAATTATTATATTAAAAAATTTAACGAAGGAATTGGCAAATTTAATGCAGGTGTAAATCAATATAGCTCAGATTCGTCCGGCGCGATGAAAACATTTAATGATGCAGCTAATCTTTTTATCGCCACATCGACTATTTTCCCTGATAGCGTAGGTTCTCAGCAAATGCTTGCAGATTCTTACACTATTCTTGGAAAAACAGATGAAGCTCTCAGCATATACACAAGGATACTTGATAAAACAAAAAGTCCACAGGATGCTAAGCAGATTTCAAAGATTCTGACTGATGCAGGTACCAGACAGTATACAGCAGGCAATTATCCGGAAGCAATTAGTATTTTCTCTAAAGTAACCGCATTAAATTATCTTCCAACCGATGATCAGAATCTACACCTCGCAAAATTATACAAAGGGTTCTCAGATTATAAAATTGCAGAATCTATTTCAGCTACAGGTGGGGTTAATGATGAAGCAAGAAGTCATTTGAATAGTGCGGTGACAGAAATTGAAAGTCTCGTATCTATTTCAACAGATAAAATTATCCTGGCAGATGCATATCAGCTGCTGGTTAGCTCATATGATGCTCTTGGAATGGACGCTGAAAGAGATGCTGCTCAAGCTAAACTAGAAGGATTACAATAAGGATTACTTAAATGGATTCCAGCACAAACACAGTTCTCGTACAAAAAAGCTCATCCGGATGGAAATGGTTCATTGGGATTGGGCTGGTCCTTGTATTTTTCGGACTGTTGTTCGTAGCTGGTTCATTCCTGATATTCTCTAAGGCTGTAACTAATATGGATACCGGTGATTATTATTATGAAACATCTAATGGCAGAGGTTCTGATAAAATTGCGGTAGTTGACCTGGATTTTACTATTATTTCATCCGAGAGCATTGTAAGACAGTTCAAAAAATACTCTGAAGACGATGACATAAAAGCAATTATCCTTCGTATTAATTCCCCCGGCGGCGGTGTTGCTGCTTCTCAGGAAATGTATGAAATAATTAAGCAAACCCGTGATAATGGCAAACCCGTAATAGTATCTATGGGATCCATTGCTGCAAGCGGCGGCTATTACGCGGCCTGTGGCAGCAGTTATATCTTCGCAAATCCCGGTACATTAACCGGAAGTATAGGAGTTATAATAAATCTGATGAGTTTTAAAGACCTTGCGGAAAAGATTGGAATCAAGGAAACTACAATAAAAAGCGGCGAATTAAAGGACGCTGGAAATCCATTTAAAGACCTATCTACAAAGGATAGTCTTTACTTCCAGGAAATAATCGATGATTCTTTCCGCCAGTTCTTTGAGGTTGTTGCCACCGAACGCAGGATTGACCGGGATGAACTAAAATCCATTGCTAATGGAAGAGTTTACACCGGCTCACAGGCTCTTAATCTCGGGCTCGTAGACGAACTCGGTACCTTTGAAGACTGCGTTAAATATACAGCAAATCTCGTTGGTATCGAAGGTGATCCGCCTTTAGTTCGTGAAAAGAGACAAAAAGGGGTATTCACTTTGCTCCTTGAAGGACTTACTCGCTCGGATTTTGAAGACATTAAAACAGAGGTTAAAGAGGAGTATATCGATGCTCCCCTGTTACAATATAAATTTGTAAAATAAATTTCATAAAATGACCAGAGCTCAAATCGCCGCTAAAATATCCGACGCTACAGGATTAAGTAAGAAGGAAACTGAAATCGTAGTTGAAGGGTTTATATCTTGTGTGATAGAAGCTCTTAAAGATAATGAAACGATAGAAATTAGAGGCTTTGGTACTTTTAAAAATAATATCAAAGAACCCAGACTGGCTCGAAATCCAAAAACAGGTGAGCAGATCCAGCTTGGGAAAAGGTTCATACCGATGTTCAAAGTTTCAAAAGAGTTTAAAAAAGCAGTACAGGAAAGTTTAAAATAACAATAATAATCAACAACCTAATAAGGAGAATTAACTAAATGCCTTGCGGTAAAAAAAGAAAAAGAGCTAAAATGGCTACTCATAAGAGGAAGAAAAGGCTCAGAAAGAACAGACACAAAAAGAAAATTAGATAGGCATTTCTCGCGAAAGCGGGAATATACTAATACTCAAGAGTTTGTTTAAAAACTAAAACCCGCCTTAAAAGCGGGTTTTTTTATTGTCCTTATGTAGCTTGTTCCCAAACTCCTGTTTGTCCCGCTTTAGCGGTGATTTGGGAACACAAATTATTGCCATCTTCTCAAAAACTTCACCACCTTCTCTTTACCTAATATCGCAGCTATCTTCGGTAGTTCCGGTCCGTCTTCGCTACCTGACAATGCTATCCTTATTGGCTTAAACAATTGCTTACCTTTGATGCCCGTTTCATTCTGCACTTCCTTCACTGTTTCTTTAAATACTTCCGGTTCGATCTTGTCCATACCTTCAATTTTATCAGCAAGAGCTTTGAATACAGTCTTGCTTGTGTCTTCTTCCAGTATCTCCTTTTGCTTTCCTTCTACGCTTATCTCATCCTGGTAGAACATCTTAATATGCTCAGGTATCTCATCCAGCTTATTCAGATAAACCCTCACCGTATCGAGTATCTCCTTTACTTTCTCCCTGTCTGAAACGTCCACTCCGGCTTTTTCAAAGAACGGCATCGCCAGGTCAGTCAGCTTATCAATATCATATTCCTTAATGTAATGATTATTCATCCAGTCCAGCTTCTCAACATTAAATACCGCCCCGGATACCTGTATCCTCTCAAGGGTAAATTTCTCGATCAGCTGCTCCACGGTAAATATCTCCTCAGTCTCCCCTTCCCCGGGGTTCCATCCAAGGAATGCCATGAAGTTTATTAAAGCCTCTTTCAAATACCCCTTCGCAAGATAATCCTCAACAGCTACATCACCCTGTCTCTTGCTCAGCTTAGTCTTATCCGGATTCAGCAGAAGTGGACAGTGCGCCATCTTCGGCACTTCCCATCCGAATGCTCTATACAATATAATATGCTTCGGTACCGACGTGATCCATTCCTCACCGCGAATAATATGTGTTATCCCCATCAGGTGGTCATCCACAACATTAGCCATGTGATATGTCGGAAATCCGTCCGACTTCATCAGCACCTGGTCATCGACCATATTGGTATCTATCTTGATAGTACCCTTCACTATATCATCGAATTTCACCTCTTCATTCAGAGGAACCTTCAGCCTTATAACATACGGTATTCCACTGTCTAATTTCTCCTTCACCTCCTCCGCTGTCAAATTCCTTCCTCGCCTGTCATATGATGTCATCCTGCCTTCGAGCTTTGCCATATTCCGCATCTCTTCGAGTTCCTCTGCTGTCTCAAATGTATAATATGCAAAACCTTTTTCGACCAGCTCCAGTGCGTATTTCTTATATATCTCCAGCCTCTCCGACTGGTAATATGGTCCGAACTCACCACCCACTACAGGACCTTCATCGTAATCAATCCCCAGCAGCTTCATCGATGCCAGCAGGTTATCCACCGCGTCGTCCACAAACCTCGTCCTGTCCGTATCCTCTATACGCAGTATGAACTTACCGCCCGTATGCCTCGCGAATAAATAATTGAATAAAG
>JAEYVS010000181.1 GCA_023429265.1 Bacteroidota bacterium
TTCCCAAGCCCTTGGTTTGGAATGCAAACATAAGTTTAAAAAAAACCTCGTTCCTATGCTCTTGGTTGGGAATGCAACATAAGTTTGAAAAAAACCTCTTTCCCAAGCCCCAGCTTGGGAAAGCAAAACATAAGTTTAATAAAAACCTCTTTCCCAAGCCCCAGCTTGGGAAAGCAAAGAATGAATTTGTAAACCATAAGTTTAATCTTTTTTTCCCTTTATTTAAATGACAATATGAGCTTGATCGCAATTATCGGCGATATTCACGGATGCATAAACACTCTGAAATCAATATATCCAAAACTTAAAGAGAAAACCTCTGAAATCTACTCCGTGGGCGACCTCATCGATAGGGGACCCGATGCTAAAGCAGTAGTACAGTTTTGTCTGGATAATGACATCAAATGCGTGCGCGGCAATCACGAGGACATCCTCCTCAAAGTCATCGGCGAGGAGCCCGACCGGCCTTTCATTTCCCGGGCTGACAGAGTGGAAAATCACATCAGGAATGGCGGAGACATTACTATCCGTTCATATACCGGAAATCCTGAAATAGATATTGATGAGTACAGGAAATCACTTGAGGAAACTGGCCATTTAGAGTATATAAAAAGCTTTCCATTGAAAATAGAGTTTGATGGAGTTATAATTTCTCACGCAGGTTTAGCCGAAGGGACTGATGATGTTATCTGGCACAGAAAAGCGGCTAAAAAGCTCACTAAGCTCCAGGTTTTCGGCCACACTCCGGTGCCTAAAATTGATTTCAACAGCGGTTGGTACGCTAATATCGATACCGGCTGTGTATATGCTGATAGAGGGCTTGGAACTTTAACAGCTATAGTGGTAGACAGCATTAATGGTGAAGTAGAGGAATTTATATCCCAAAAGAATGTTGGGGAGTATACAGATCAAAAAGCATGAAATACAAATTAACATTATCACTCTTTCTAACATGAACTCTTTCCCAAGCCCCGGCTTGGGAAAGCAATACTTGATATGAAATACATCTTAACAATAATATTCTTTATCACTGCTTTCTCCATTTCTCACGCACAGCCCGTCCGCGTCGTAGCAGAGGAATGGAACATATACAATGACTCCCTCGGGAAGTTCGAGAAATCCGGTGATGAGCTTGTCGTAGTAGAGTTCGACCGTGAAAAAAACCAGGTTCGCGTCAGCCACGGGGAATTCATCACCCGCACTTACGCCGTCCACTCCATCGAAGAAAAAATGGTTGATGGGCAGGTCGCCCTGTATTGGAATCTGTATGACCACGATTACCTTCGCATAGCCTTCGTCCCGGAAATGATAATGTTCATCGACCACGATGGAAAAAACGCGATGGTCCTTACGGAATTGACCTTCCTTGAATCTGATAAGCTCCCCGATAAACCGGATGAATAATACCAAATATCTACATTTCTCAATTAATTAGATTTTATTAGGTTATTAAACAATGAACCTCATCAAGAACAGCATAGCGGTTTTCCTGCTTATTTTACTCGGTTTACAGACCAATTACCTTATGGTATATTCGGTTCTGTTCGAACTGAACCGCAATGCCATCATCGCCGAGCTTTGTGAGAAATCCACTCCGGAATGTAATGGAGGCTGTTACCTCGACAAAAAAATGAACGAAGAGGGTGACAGCGCTAAAGCAGACCCCGTCTCCAAAAACGTCACACGTGATAATATCAAGATCTCCGAATATATCGTCTCAAAAATTTTACTCGACAAAGATTCAGGAATTAATTCATTCCAATATAAATCTCTGATAGCAGTCCTATACAATTCCGGCTACTCGAGCTCCATCGACCACCCTCCCAGGGTTTAATTTCTCTTTAATGAAAAATATCAGGTATGTGGGGAGGCATAATTTGCTTTATGCCGTCGTGCCTATTATTAAATAAAGAAATTAAACCTATAATGAAAACAGTTTTATATTCTATTAGCGTCATAACGTTATTCCTTACTGTAAATTTATTCCAGGGCTGCAGTGACGATACTAATCCCGTCGCCCCCGGCGGTCCGAATGTATCCGGACTTACTTTGATTGGTGAGCAATACGCTATCGGCGGAAGAGCTAAAGTCTTGATGTATACCAATGGAGAGTTAAAAACCGGCTACAATAAAATTTATATCGTTATGTATGATTCGGTTACCAATAACCTCATCACAAATTCACACGTTGAGTTCAGTCCCGTCAATCACGGCGTTACTGCTCCATTTGAAAACCCGGCTGAAGACGCTGTTGACGGTATCTTCACGGGTGCGATAGTCTTCACTGATCCACAGATAGCCGACCACTGGCATCTGCACGTGCACGTTCACAATCACCAGGCTCCGGGCGAACCTAACGGAGAAGCCGAATTCGAAGGCTTTACCGTTCTTGACTCACCCGAAAGGGTCAAAAAATTTCAGCCCGACTCGACTACAACATTTTTATTTTCTTTAATTGAACCGATTGATAAAGAGAGCGGCCTTCACGATTATGAGTTTCTTGTGAGCGAACTCGTTGGTGCTGTGTACGAACCTTTTCCCTGGTTCAATTTCGACTCCCTCGGAGTCAGCCTCGGTGGTGTGTTATCCTCAGATAATGTTATGCCAGTCCCAACCGGAAACGGACACTATAAAGGCAAAGTAAATCTTACCTCCGCAGGCGACTGGAATGTCTTTATGCGCTTTCAGCATCACCAGGGTGGTCCCATTTACGGGCAGAACATTTTTATGATACACGCTCATTAAAATTTTTACCATTATGAAAAAGATATTAATTCTAACAATATTACTCTTGGGTGGATTTGCTAATGCTGATGACTTTGACGGGTATGATGATAAGTACAGCGATTTTAGCAGACACCTCTCTGAAGAGCTGGCTAAGGAGTTCAAACTCTACAAGGGTCCATCCGTTGAATGCGACCTTTGCGCCTGCTACCTTGGCATCGATCCCGGTTATAACAACAGCCAGGTTGGTATCCGTTATTCCAGCTTTCAATACTACACACCGGGACATCCCGCGGATCCAAATCTCGATCACGAGGGGCACGGAACCGAGGAGTCCCACGAAAGCTATGATAATGTTGAATTAACCTTGCGTTATTATACCAGTCCGTTTGTTCGCATTATGCTCAATGTCCCTTATTCATTAAATGACATTAACGGCAAAAAGATAAAGGACTTTGGTGATGTCAGCCTAATAGGGCAGTACCAGCTCTATAATACCGAGATCCACGAGGACACCGAATTCCGTCAGAGAGTGTTTGTCGGTGGCGGAATGAAATTCCCAACAGGTGCATTCAATAAATCCATCGTATTCGGCGAAGTCGATCCGCACTTCCAACCCGGTACAGGAAGCTTTGATTTTCTTCTGAGCGGTACATATCTGGCACGCTATCAGGGAAAGCTCGGATGGAGCACTGATGTCATTTATACACTGAATACAGCTAATAAAAATGATTACAGGTTTGCCAATAAGTTTAATGTTACATCAACTTTCTTCTATCTGATAGAGGCAGGTAAGCAGACTCGAATGGGCGGCAAGGAATGGAATTTCCTTCCACACGCAGGAGCTTATCTTGAATCCTCCGGGATGGATAAACAGAACGGTATCGATGTGAATGGTACGGGTGGTACTACTGTTTTTGTAACCGGTGGATTGGACATATATTACAATCAGTTCAATGTCAATTTCACATATCAGCACCCTGTAAGCGAAAAAATGAACGGCGAACAGCCTGAAAATAGCCGAAGATTCTACATTGGAGCTGGCTATTCATTCTAAATAATTTTTATCTTCCTATCGGTATCATAAAGCCTGATTTACACCGGATTTTTGGTGGATCAGGCTTTTTTATTCATTGAATATCCCGCCTAAATTCCTTATATTTAAAGGATTTAGATGCTATCCCTCTTAACAATTTATGGTAATGGCGAATACATCTCGATCTGTTTTTCCCCAACTGAACATTGAACACTGAAAATTGAACATTAAATTTGAATGAATAATAACGAAAAGATTATCCCGGTCAATATTGAAGAGGAAATGAAATCCTCTTACATTGACTACTCTATGTCTGTAATTGTATCTCGTGCCCTTCCCGACGTTAAGGAC
>JAEYVS010000182.1 GCA_023429265.1 Bacteroidota bacterium
ACTCATTATCTCTATCACGAACATAGCCGGTATTTCCCAGAGTTGCGCCGATGAAATGTTTCAGATTTCCGCAAATATGGAGGGCAAGATTAGCAGGTGTGTTTTTAATGTCACCGTGAAGTTTCCAGAGGTCATCTTCATCTTTATATGTAAGTATCTCTTCTCTAAGGGTTTCGAGATTTCTTGCAAATAATATGTCGTAATCATTCAATGCCATCACATCAATAAAACATTGGGCACTTCTTAGGGTCAGATTCATACAAAATATCATATACGGACCGGAAAACATCTTCAGCATTCGGTTTTGAGAAGTAATCTCCATCCGTACCATACGCGGGACGGTGCTCCTGCGCTGCCAGGCACTGTGGCTTCGAGTCGAGATACTTCCAGCCTTCCTGTTCGTCAATAACCTTCTGCATCATATAAGATGTTGCTCCGCCGGGTACATCCTCATCTACGAATAGAATCCTATTTGTTTTCTTCAATGAATCTGAGATAGAACCGGATAAGTCAAAGGGGATAAGGGTCTGGACATCTATTACTTCGCAAGAGACATTAAGCGTTTCAAGTTTATGTACAGCATCCATTACAATGTCAACACACGCGCCATAAGTTACAATGGTTATGTCTTTCCCTTCTTTGACAGTTTCAGTCATACCGAGAGGAACGGATATCTCGCCGATATTATCAGGCAGAGATTCCTTAAGCCTGTAAGCATTAAGCCGTTCGATTATAAGCCCGGGTTCGTCTGACTGCAGGAGCGTATTATAAAAGCCTGCCGCTTTAGTCATATTACGAGGAACACATACATAAAGCCCCCTGAATGAACCCAGAATAGCGCTCATCGGGGAGCCGGAATGCCATATACCTTCGAGCCTGTGACCCCGTGTACGAACGATCATTGGAGCCTTCTGCCCGCCTTTGGTGCGGTAAAGCATTGTCGCGAGGTCATCGCTGATGATCTGTAAACCATATAAAAGATAATCCAGGTATTGTATTTCGATTATGGGCTTGAGACCTCTTAGAGCAGTACCGATCCCCTGCCCTACAATGGTTGCTTCACGTATACCGGTATCGGTCAATCTCAATTCACCAAACTTCTCCTGGATGCCGATCATACCCTGGTTTACATCGCCGAGCTTTCCGATGTCTTCGCCAATGGCAAAGATGCGGGGATCGCGTTCAAATGCCTTCATAAAGAATGCGTTCAGAACCTCGCTGCCGTTTAGTTTTTCTGCTCCATCACTGTAAATTGGCTTCACTTCAGGAACATCGAGAGCACTGTATGCGGATTCACTATGTAAGTATGAGCTGTAGCGTTCGAAATTCTTCTTTTTAAAATCATTATACCATTCTACTAGGTCCTTTCTTTCCTGTACATCGCCCGCACGGGAAACCCTCAGTACATCCATTACAGCACCGGATATGACTTTCCTGTTCTTATCTATTGAAGTTTTTAAATCATTATAGATCTTTTGAACTTCTTCTTTCGCTGCACTTTTCTCAGCTATTTTAAGAATTAAAGCTGCGGCATCATTTGCGTCTTTCTTTATAGGGTTCAGAAATTCATCCCAGGCTGCTTTTTGAGCATCCTTTACCATTTTCTTTGCTTCCTGTTCTATGGAATCAAGCTCACCTTCTGAAGCTATTGCATTAGATAATATCCATTCGCGCATTTTTGTAATGCAGTCCATATCCTTTTCCCATTGGAGACGCTCCTCAGATTTATACCTCTCGTGAGAACCCGATGTCGAATGTCCCTGCGGCTGTGTTACTTCCTGGATATGGAACATCACCGGGATGTGTTTCTCGCGACAGGTCTTAATACCTTCTTCATAAATTTTACATAGCCCTTCATAGTCCCACCCTTTTCCCCGATAAATCTTAAATCCTTGCCCGGTCTCTTCGTCATATTCGTATCCTTTGAGAACTTCCGATATATTTGATTTTGCGACCTGGTATTCATTAGATACTGAAATTCCATATCCATCATCCCAGATCGAGATTGCCATTGGCACCATTAGTACCGCTGCAGCGTTTATTGTTTCGAAGAACATTCCTTCCGCGCAGCTTGCATTTCCTATCGTTCCGAACGCGACTTCATTACCCTTGTTCGTAAAGTCTGTCATTTCGTGAAGGTCCTTGTTATTACGATACAATTTCGATGCATAAGCAAGCCCGAGAAGTCTCTGCATCTGGCCGGCAGTAGGAGAAATATCCGGGGAAGAATTTTTCATCTCCATCAGGTTTTTCCAGTTGCCTTTTTCATCAAGACTGCGTGTAGCAAAATGTGAGTTCATCATTCTGCCTGCGGATGCAGGTTCGTGAGAAACATCCGTATCAGCATATAGCTGCGCAAACCATTCTTTGATAGTAAACATACCCGCCGAAAAGGCAAAAGTCTGATCGCGGTAATATCCTGAGCGAAAATCTCCATTCTGAAAAACCTTTGCCATTGCAAGCTGGGCAATTTCCTTTCCGTCTCCGAAGATGCCGAACTTTGCTTTGCCGGTCAGAACTTCCTTCCTTCCAAGCAAGCTTGCTTCGCGGCTTTCAACAGCGAGTTTATAATCTGCTATTACATCTTTCTTATATTGTTCGAAATTTTTATCTGTTTTATCGGGTTTTTGCGTAGTATTTGCCATAAGTATGTGAATTACTGAAGTTAATTTATAATATTCAGTAAGATACAAATTATGAAGAAAAGGTTAAATGCTAAAGGGAGGGAAGAATTTAAGAAGAAATAATAAGGTTAACTAATTTTCAACTTCTCCAACATTTCATCGGTCAAAGTATCGGAATAAACCCCATAGCCATTAACCAAAACCCCCTTTACACTGTGCTTATTCGATGAAATAGCATATAAAATCGCTGAATCACCAGGATCGGATTGTCCTTCAAACCTGTAATATTCATCTATCTGAAAATCAGAGGGAAATATCTTTAATGTACTGCTTCGGCAATCTTCTGAAAGGTTAAAATCTTCAGTGTACCCCTTTGATATCAATTCATTCAGTTTTTCAGAAAGAGTTGTAGTATTTGACATTTCTCTGACAATTTTAATTATTAAGAATTCCCGTAGATGTTTGACTCACCACCATCGATTGCAATGGTTTGTCCGCTTACATAGCCATTTTCTTCACTAAGAAGAAAAGCAACTACTTTAGCAACTTCTTTAGGCAGTCCTAACCGCTTAGTTGGATTACGCTGGGCATATTCTGTCTCGGCTGCCTTTGGATCGTCCGGGTTCACTTGCTTAAACGCTTCTTCTACCATATGGGTAAGAATTGCGCCGGGTGCAATTGCATTGGTAAGTATCCCATATTTTCCATATTCAAGCGCGGCATTTTTTGTCATGCCTGATACTGCGTGCTTGCTTGCAACGTAAGGGATCTGATTGAGTACTCCACGTATGCCGCCAACTGACGCAACATTCACAATGCGTCCGAAATTCTGTTTCTGCATAACAGGGAGCACATAGCGCATTCCATAGTAAACACCCATCAAATTTATGTCAATCACTTTCTTGAAAGTGTTTACATCATATTCGGTTATTGCAGCTTGTTTTCCTTCGATCCCGGCATTATTGTATAATCCGTCTATTCGCCCAAATTCTTTTACTGTTTCATCAACATAATTTTTTACTGCCTCTTCGCTTGATACATCAGCAACTACTGTTAGAATTTTGACTTCGGGGAACTCTTTATTTATTTCTTTTTTTGCATTTTCGAGACTTTCCTTATTATAGTCAACTAATGTAAGGTTAGCGCCTTGAGATGCAAGTTCCTTTGCCGTAGCAAGACCAAGCCCCATCGCAGCACCGGTAATTATAATTACTTTATTTTTCATTAGGTATGTTTAATTGATAAAATAAGATACTACTTCTTATTAAGAAAATCAATTAAAGCTATATACGTTTAAACTTAAACAGAGGAATATTAAACTCTATAGGATGTTTGTTTAGGTCTATTGGTGGAATGGGGCGTTTTATTCGATTTACGGGGAATTAATTCATCAGCTTTCTTAAGCAGCCATTCTCTGGCGAATAATTCATTTTCTTGAAATATTTGCTTTCGCAGATAACCATCAGAATTTTTACCTAACTTTACCTGCTCATTGATTAGTTTTCCTAGAAAATATACAAACCTTTTATGGTTATGTTTGACCCTGGATTGTATATGATCGGAATTACCAAGATAATGCCTGTATGAATCAAGCCCTTTTAAAGCTTCATCTAGATCTCCACTCTCATATAAGGACATCAAAGTATAAGCTTTTTTATCGACATTAAACCTTGAGTATTCATCCTTTATTTTCCCAAAAGATAAAACTGCCCCTGTAAAGTCCTTTTTTTCAAATGCTAATCTTCCTCTAGCATAATAAGTTGCATCTTTTCTAAGATCCTTTTGAAGTTTTGATTTAAACTTTTCTACAAATTCTTCTACCCACTCTATTTCTCCTTCTCTTACACCGGCTACAATTGCATTTCTAAATAGATCCATTGGAAAAATTTTACTCTTGGAATGCCGGTAAAATCCGTTCTCAATTATAAGTTTATAAACAGAAATAAGTTCGGTACCATATTTCTTTACTCCCGGGTTAAAACTTCTTTTTAAAACACAATAATCTAACAGTCTTGTAAAAAAATGATACCTGTAATCCGGCTCAATAAACATAGCTTTAGAAATGAGTAACCTTTTAAAATCATCATAATGCTTTTCATCGTTCATATTTGAGAATGCTTTATATTTTGCGAGAAAAATCTCAATAATCTCCAACTTATCCGGAAATTTTTTATCTGCAACCGTTTTTATAAATTTTAAACCTTCTTCAACATTAATGATCCCGTAAATGGCATCCAGATATTCATTATTTATCGGAATGTTCTTTTGTTTGCAATATTTTACATACGTATCTACCACTCCGGTTATCTCAATAATAAAGAAGTTATATAGATTCTTTGTAGCCAGGATTATATTATCAGGATTATCTTTTTTACGTCTTTTAATTTTAGGTCCGTGAAGTGTATTTATAAAGTTAAACTTGTCCTGTTCGATATTATATTTTAAAAGATATGAAGAAGCGCTCGAAAATTCAGTTTCAGAGTTTCTGTCAGCGTTTGCTAAATTATTTTGAAAAGATTCATATAAGCCTCGCACTAAAAGCTCTTCGCGTAATACTTCATTTCTGAGCAGACCTTTATTCATAAATGATCTAACTGCAATAAATTCTTCTGCCGCATGATAAAGAGCATTTAAGGAAAACCTCATAGTAGAGTCTGAATATCCCCTCTTCTTGTACTCAACCGGAAAAAGTTTCTTATAAAGGGTCAAAGCATCAATATTTCGAAAATCCTTATGCTTGTACTGCTTTACCAGCAGAATATAAAGCTGCTTTAATTTACTCCGCTTCACAAAAAATGGTGAATCAAGAAATTTGCTGAACTCTTTATGCTCTTCATTTGAAAAGGAGCGCAATATACCAAACACTTTGCTATTTTTGATCATCTAAATTTGCAACATTACTTTTTTAGAAATACTTGCTAAAATATTCAAAATTGCGATTAATTTCAAGAATTTAACCTTATATACACTTAAAATTTGCAACATAAAATTCTTCGCTTCTTTGCTCTGATAAGACATTAGGAATAATTTCCCGAAAGTCTAAAACAAGGAGAAGAGATGAAGGCTTTTTTGTTAGTTTTAATATCGGTCTTTACAATTGGAATTTCATCCATATCTATTGCGCAGCAGGAAAGGGTAAAACAAAATACTGTATATAACAGCCCGACTAATGGTGAGGGCTACACTTATGAATATATTGAGGTTGATGGAAAAACTTTTGCTTATGTATACCTGGAAGGTGTGTTGGTCGACATATATGAAGAAGAGGATTAGGGGATACTTTTTTATTTAAATTGCCTCATCCCTACCTTCTCCATAAGCCACTTTTTACCACGGAGTTTGGGTTCTTTTTCGATTTCATACCGTAAATCGGTAAATCCTCCCCTGGAGCTCTCTTTGCCAGAAATTTTGATGAGCTTCAGGGTGAGTTTTAAAAAATTATTCACCTTTTCCTTAAGGGTGAATGACACCTTGTTACTCTCATCAATATAACGCTGCATTGAGTTGATCAATGAAAAAGCCTGGTCTAATGCACCGGTCTCAATGAATATCTTTATTAGAAGTATTTTCTTATCTATTTCGAGATTAAAATACTCTCCCTTCATTTTATTCAGGCTATTATGTGCTTCATCAAAATTTCCCCTGCTAAATAAGATGTGCGCTAAACCGCAATGATAAGCTGTCTCTTTGAATTCTTCAGGGAGCTTTGGAGCAAATTCCTTTACAAAGGCTTCAGTCCACTGGAGCTCTTCCTCATCACAGCCCATCAGGAATAATATACGGTAAAGATCAATTTGGAAGTATGGTCCCTCGGTGTGCTCATAATATCCGTTATCGACCATAATTTTAAGAATATTGAAAAGTTCAGACGGAAATTCCTTGTTCTTGTCCACACCCATTGGGTTTAACGAACAATACTTTACAAACTGAAAGAATATGTGGGAGCGGGTATTTGTATCAAGCATTTCAGCATTTTTCAATACATACTTTTTTAGATCCTTATACTCCTTTTCATCACTGCCTTCAAAAAGCTCAAAGAATTTCTCGTAAATCTTAAAGACCATGCCTGCTTTCTCCGTACCGGACTCCCGGGCAAGAAATGAAATAAACTCATTCACATTTATCTTTTCGCAGAGTTTATATAAAAAACTTTTCTCATATTCCTGGTCAAATCTCATTGCATACTTTTCAGCTCCATCATTCAGATATAAAAGCTCCAGTATGAAATAATATGTCAGATACTTTGCTATATCATCGATCTCTTCTATTCCAACTTTTTTGTTTCGTTTGATGATAAAGTCGCTGTACATACTTTCAAAGTTCTTTTTCTCTAAAGAGAACTTATACGCATTAAGGAAAAAATCACTTCCGAGCTTTGTTTTTTTCTCAAGTTTTTTTCCTAAATTATCCAGGCCTTTTAGATACTGCCTGTCAAGGTGCCTTCTCCTTAACTCCCTCCTCAAAACTTCATCATATAAAACTTCATTTTCATCTACTGACATAAATACCAGGAATTTTTCAACAGACCTTTGCAGTTCAAACAATGAATTTCTCATTGTAGCGTCATTATATCCTTTATCCTTCCATTCATTAGGGAAAAGAACTTTATATGTTTTCTCTTTATTAAACTGAATTTCTCCGGCGTCACCGGATTCACTCAGCAATTCTTCATATAATTTGATTATTTTTTTTCTTGTGGCAAACCCCGGAGCTTCAAGAAAAGCCCTAAAATCCTTTTTTTCTTTATCTGAAAAAGTGGAGAGTATTTTTAAAACTGTAATTTCCCTCATTTCTAATGGTTTTTGCAACTTAAATCCATTTAACAATAAACATAAAATATTAACAATACAGTAAATATACAAACTATTAGCCTGTGACTATTCTGATTAAGTGCAACAAAACTTTTAAAGATTCTTTGTTTAATAAAACTTTATGGGGTAAGTTGACATAACTGCCATGGATTAGTTAACAAAGGGAAAAGAAGTGAAGCGATTCACGTAAGAATGAGATGTTTGAAGCTGCCACAAAGTAATTAGTATAATATCTAAACGGGTGAAAACATTGGATTTCACCCGTTTTTTGTGTTCATTTATGAATTTAAATTACGAAATAAATGCTTTATATTTATTAAACATCGAGTAAATTGAACATTAAGGAATCATAATGAGCGAGAATAAACCAATAGAACCAAAAAAAAGCGCTTCCAAGCAGGAATGGCTCGAAGAGGCTAAAAAAGCAAAAACAAGCGGAATGAAGTTCACCTCACTTAGCGGTAGAGAACTTGATATTGCTTATACTCCGGAGGACGTGAAAGATGAAAATTACTACAATGAAATAGGATATCCGGGTGAATATCCATATACACGAGGGATTCACCATAATATGTATCGAGGAAAGATATGGACAATGAGGCAGTTCGCTGGATTTGGATCACCGGAAGATACTAATGAAAGATTTAAATACCTACTTAAACACGGTCAGACAGGACTATCCACAGCATTCGATATGCCGACTCTAATGGGATGGGATGCTGATTCACCTTATTCTGAAGGTGAAGTAGGTATCTGCGGAGTATCAATTTCATCGCTTGCAGATATGGAAATCCTTTTTTCGGGAATTCCGATGGATAAAGTATCGACATCGATGACTATCAACTCCCCTGCCATAATGGTTTTTGCGTATTACCTGGCAGTTGCAGAAAAGCAGGGAGTAGCATTTGACAAACTAAGAGGTACGCTCCAGAATGATATATTAAAAGAATACATAGCTCAGAAAGAGTACATCTATCCGCCAAATGAATCTATGAGGATCATTGTGGATATGATCGAGTACTGCACTAAAGAAGTACCTCAGTTTAATCCGGTCAGCGTAAGCGGGTATCATATCCGTGAAGCCGGTTCAACTGCCGCGCAGGAACTGGCATTTACTCTTGCTGATGGATTTGCGTACATTGAAGCCTGCATCGAAAGAGGTATGGATGTAGATGAGTTCGCTCCCAGAATATCTCACTTCTTTAATTCTCACCTTGATTTCTTCGAAGAGATTGCTAAGTTCAGAGCAGCCAGAAGGATCTATGCAAAAAGAATGAAGAATAAATACGGGGCAAAGAGTGAAAAATCCTGGAAACTGAGATTCCACACACAGACTGCAGGATGCTCACTGACAGCTCAGCAGCCTGAAAACAACATCGTTAGAACAGCCATTGAGGCATTAGCTGCAGTAATAGGCGGTACACAGTCACTTCATACTAATTCAATGGATGAGACGCTTGCTTTACCATCGGATAAAGCAGTAAAGATTGCTTTAAGGACCCAGCAGATACTTGCATATGAGCACGGAGTAATCAATGTGGCGGATCCTCTTGGAGGCAGCTATTACGTAGAGAAACTAACTGATGACATCGAAGCAGAAGCAGAAAAATATTTTGAAATGATCGACCAACAAGGCGGCGTAATTGCCTGCATTGAAAATGGTTTCTTCCAGAGAGAAATAGCAGATGCTGCATATAAATACCAGCAGGAATTGGACAAAAAAGAAAAAATCGTTGTTGGAATGAACGAATTCATCGAAGAAGATGAGCAGATCGAGATACCTATCCTATATATTTCTAAGGAAGTAGAAGAACAGCAGATCAAAAGATTAAAGGAATTAAAAGCTTCAAGAAATCAAGACGACGTTAAAAATTCTTTAAAAGAGCTTCGTAAATCAGCAGATGATGGTACTAACTTAATGCCGAGAGTGCTCGATTGTGCCAGGAAGTATGTTACTCTTGAGGAAATGTGTACCGAACTTAAAGAACCATTCGGAATATACGAAGAGCAAGCAGTCTTTTAGAATTAAGAATTTAGGATTAAGAATGCAAAATTGATTTCATTATCTTGAGAGAAAATATTATTAAAGATAAGAGTTTTAATTTTGCATTAAGAATTGTAAAACTATCTAAATATCTTGTAGAAAGTAAATCTGAATATGTTCTTTCTAAGCAAGTATTGCGGTGTGGAACATCAATTGGAGCAAATGTAGAAGAGGCAATTGGAGGACAATCTAAAAAAGATTTTGTAAATAAACTGTCAATAGCATACAAAGAAGCCCGGGAAACTCATTACTGGTTGAGAATACTTTATAAATCTGAATATATAGACAAAAGATTATTTGATTCCATCGAGAAAGATTGTGAAGAGCTTATGAAGATATTAGGAAGTATTAAAATCACAATTCAGAAGCAGAGAAATTCGTAATTCATAATTTTTAATTCTTAATTTGTAAAGGCGGAGAGATTCGCCTTTTCTATTTCAATCATTTTTTTGCGGGATAAGAATTATATATACATAGTAATGTCGTGCGTTTTTACGTACGCTTTTTATTTAATAACCCAGTATTTTCTAACGGACGGACAGATGGGTGTCCCTCTGGATGATACCTGGATACATTTCCGCTATGCTGAAAATTTTGCAAAGGGGCTTTTCTTCCAGTTCAATGTAGGCGAACCGGTTGCAGGAAGCACATCGCCGTTGTGGGTAGTTGTTCTGGGAATCTTCAGTTTTATATCATCAAATTTTATTTTCAATTCGGTTTTTCTTTCCGCTGTATTTCATTTACTATCCTGTATTTTCATTTATAAAATTTCTCTCATAGTATTTAGCAAAAAGGAAAGTACCCGCGATAATGCCCGTTATATCTCGTTAATGGTGGCATTAATAACTGTCATTTCAGGCAGATTTATATGGGCAGGTTTGTCGGGAATGGAGACGTCCCTTTTCACATTCCTTTGCATAGCAGGTATTTATTCTCACATACTTAATTTAGAAGCAAAGAAATTCAACTTGCTTCCGTCACTATTCATAGCTCTGGCAACTGTTTCACGTCCTGAAGGCTTTCTACTGTTTGCGATTTATTTGTTTGATGTAACATTAATTGCGATCAAAGAGAAGAATCTCTCTAAACGCATTCCCGGTTTGCTGATCGGGATTCTAATATTTGCGGTGATCACAACCCCCTATTTTATTTTTTCACATTTTACGAGTGAGAGTATCCTGCCGACTACATTCCGGGGACAGGGAGGACATTGGAGATTTTTACCGGATAAAGATTATGTGAGGATAACCATTGAGTTTTTGCTGTCCGATAATTCCGTGACGGCATTGTTGTATGTTTTCGCCGGCTTCATTTATTTGTTTACATTCAGAAAGAAATATTTTAATGAATACCGGATATTAAACATTATATTCTTGTGGGTGTTTTTACTGCCCCTGATTAGTTCATTCATTATACCTAATTTCAGGCACCATGGGAGATACTTTATGCCATTAATTCCATTTCTCAATTTGATTGCGATTTACGCCTTCTTCATTATCCGTGACAAAGTAAAAGACATTCCACTCAGAAACCTGCTTAGCAAAAGATACGTTCTGGTACTCATTACCTGTTTTTCTCTATTCTATTACGTTACTTTTGCAGGAGCATACGGGTTTAATACACAAAATATTAATGATCAGCAGGTAGAGCTTGCAAACTGGGTAAAAGAAAATGTTCCTGAAAATGAAACCATTGCAGTAAATGATATAGGCGCAATCACATACATATCCAAAAACCGTGTCATAGATATGGCAGGGCTGGTAACACCACAGATTCTTAGGTACAGAACTTATCAATGGCAGGATAACCTGGACTCTACTTATTATCTTTTAAAAAACAATAATGTAAGTTATGTTATAATTTATGATCACTGGTTTGGACCATTTTTGAGGGAATACAGCGAATGTTTTGAGTATGTCCGCTCCGCTATCCTTGAGGATAATACTATTTGCGGAGGTGAAGAAATGAAAGTTTATAAATTTCATCCGCTTAAAGAAGAATGAAACTGATAAAAATTATACAGCTTCTCAGACCCAAACAATGGGTCAAGAACCTCTTTATCTTTGCCCCCATATTATTTTCCGGTCTATTAACCGATCTTGGTGTTTTATTAATTAATATTGAGGCTTTCATTGCTTTCTGCCTGGTATCGAGTGCTGTATACGTCATTAATGATATCTCCGACGTAGAAGCTGACCGGGCTCACAAGAAGAAGCGTTTCCGTCCCATAGCTTCCGGTGATGTAAGCATCCCTGAGGCAAGAATAGTTTTCGTGATCCTGCTTGCATTAGCTATAGCAATATGCTTTATTATGAATGTTAAATTCATAATTGCAATTGGATTATACTTCGTTATTAATGTAATGTATACGTACTTCATTAAAAATGTCGTACTTCTGGATGTATTTTTCATTTCCTTTGGATTTATGCTCAGAGTAGCTGCCGGAGCATTTGCAATTGATGTGCAGCTCTCAAGCTGGATGATATTAACTACAATATTCATATCGTTGTTTCTTGGAATTTCAAAACGTAGAGCCGAGCTCTCGCAATCTGACCTGGAGAATATCCCGAAGCAGCGAAAAGTACTTGAACAATATTCCATCGTCTTTACCGATCAGATGAATACCATAGCAGCAACGGGTACTATTATTTCTTATGCATTATATACTGTTTCTGAAAAAGCAGTTGAAGCTTTCCATTCAGACAATCTGATTTACACAACTCCATTTGTGATATATGGAATCTTCCGGTATATGTATCTCATTCACAAAAAGAACCTTGGAGAAAGTCCAACTCAAATAGTTACAAAGGATCCCGCTATTATCATCAATTCAGTATTATGGTTTGTAATATCGTTTGCGATAATTTACAAATCCAAGTTTGGATTGTAACATTTGGAAAATCCCGGCAAAATAAAATTTAAAGCGGAACTGCTTCTGCTTTTTGTTTCCTTAAACTGGGGTATTTCATTCCCGGTTATTAAATTAATGCTTGATTATGTCTCTCCGCAGGCATTGGTATTTTACCGGTTTACTCTTACTCTCATTGTCTTCCTAATTATTTATCCAAAAATATTCACTCAGATAGTGTGGAGAGATCTAAAGTACGGCTTGATCCTCGGACTTTTTATCTACGTTGGATTTATCACACAAACAATCGGATTGGCTGAAACTACAGCACAAAAATCAGCTTTTATCACGGGAATTTACGTTGTGATTTTACCTTTTGCCCAATATTTTATACTAAGGAAGTTGCCTAAGACTGCAAATGTCATCGGAGTTATCCTCGTTACGGTAGGACTGTTCTTTTTGACACAGGTCAGGGATACAACTGTGAATTTTGGTGACCTCCTGACACTCATTTGCGCTCTTTTCTTCGCGATTCATATTGTGTACCTGGATAAGTTTATGAATGAGAAGAAGGCTAACTATAAAGCGCTTGTTCTCGGTCAGTTTTTGGTTATGGCAGTATTCGGTCTGTTTTCAATGATAGGATATGAAATGATCATTACAAATGATTATAAATTTGAATTAAATACAATATCGGTTTTTGGTTTATTATATACTTCCCTTGTATGCACATTGTTTGCATGGATAATTATAAATAAGTATCAGAAGTTTACTACGCCGGTTAAAGCCGGTATTATTTACAGTATGGAAGTTGTTTTTGCGGTGTTCTCTGCATATTTAATTATAAATGAAGTACTGGAGTTTGAACAGATTATTGGAGCCCTTATTATGCTTGCAGGTATGGGTATTTCAGAATTCTATGATCTTCTAAAAAGAAAGCAAACTCAAGAAAAAATTGGTTAAATGAAAATTGTATTCCTGATAATATTCAGCTTTCTTTTTACTTTCCCTGTTACTGCCCAGACAGGTGGTGACCACTTATGCTCAATTTCCAAAAGAAAGAATTTTTATATCCAAAATACTCAGAGAACTGATTATCCCGGTGATTCCACGATAGACGTGACGTACTATAAATTAGATCTGAAAATCACAACTTCACCTGATTTCCTTGCAGGAGAGGTTACAGTTAGAGCAAATTCACTAAAATCATCCCTTTCTTCATTCTATCTCGATTTCGAAGATAATATGATCGTTGATACTGTATTATCGGGGAATGTACTGCTCAGCTTTTTTCAGTCCGATGATAAACTCAACATCACATTAAATAATCCTGCTTCAGCCGGGAATAGTTTCGAAGTAGTGATCAGGTATCACGGTGTACCTAAAACCGTTGGATTTGGAAGCTTTGTATTCGGACAAAACCAGGGCTCTCCCGCTGTCTGGACACTCAGCGAACCTTATGGCGCTAAAACCTGGTTTCCTAATAAGGACAACCCATCCGACAAAGCCGACTCATCGGATGTGTGGATAACGGTAGCAAGCAATTTAACAGGCGTATCAAACGGTCTTCTTGAAGAAACAAAAGATAATGGCAACGGTACTAAGACTTATAAATGGAGATCACGGTACCCAATAGCACCCTATCTTATCTCCCTTGCCATAGCTGAATACGCGGTTAACACAAATTATTATCATTACTCCCCTTCCGATTCAATGCTCGTAGTGGATTACATTTATCCGCAAAATCTCAGCGCTATTAAATCTCTCCTCGATGAAATGCCCGCTATGCTTGAAGTTATGTCAGGATTTTTTAGTGAATACCCATTCATAAACGAAAAATACGGCCACGCTGAGTTTGGTGTATTTGCCGGTATGGAACATCAGACCATTTCATCTATGGGCGCTTTTTTTACGGACATTATCATCCACGAGCTTACGCACCAGTGGTTTGGCGACAAAGTGACCTGTGAAAAATGGCAGGATATTTGGATTAACGAAGGATTTGCCGTTTACGGAGAAGCGCTCTACAGGCAGGCTGCGTATGGACAGGAAGATTACGATACTTACATAAAATCAATAATGTCGAGAGCAAAAAATGCACAGGGCACCATATATGTGCAGGATATTTCGAATGAAGATGAAATATTTGATTCTGACCGGACCTACGCAAAAGGAGGAGTCGTTGTTCATATGCTTAGAGGGATTTTGGGTGATGCTGCTTTTTTTCAGACTTTACAGGCTTATATGAATGACCCCCAATATGCTTATGGATCAGCTACAATTGAAGATTTTAAGAATGTGGCGGAATCTGTGAGCGGCAGCGACCTGGATTATTTCTTTGACCAATGGCTATATGGAGAAAACTATCCTAAATATAATGTAGACTGGTCACATAATCAGCTTAATGGAGATCAATACAACGTCACAATCAGGATCACACAAACTCAGAACACCTTCCCGCCATTCTTTACAATGCCCGTAACAATGAGGATTAATACTTCGACTGGTGATACATTAGTGAATGTTTATAATGATCTGATAGACCAGTCATTCGCTTTTACTATAACAGGAGAACCGGTAAGCCTGGATTTTGACCCTTTCAATAACATTATGGATGATGTTACCGGGAATATCTTTATTCTTCCTGCTTCATATGAGCTCTCCCAGAATTACCCAAATCCCTTCAATCCAAAAACCACTATCAATTATGAGTTGGGTAATGTATCTAATGTCAAGCTTTATGTATATGATGTGCTTGGAAGAGAAATGGCTTTGCTTGTAAATGAAAAACAACGCGAAGGCAGATATAACATTGAGTTTGATGGTAATGGATTGGCATCAGGAGTATATTTCTTAAAGCTCGTTGCTGAAAACACTACAATAGGATCAGGACAGGTATTCACTGACATTAAGAAAATGATACTAATTAAATAATATGACTACAGCTAAAATTATTGTAAGCGGACTCGTACAGGGAGTAGGATACAGGTACTTTTGTTACAAGAAAGCGCAAATATATAATCTGAAAGGATACGCTGAAAATCTGGCTAATGGAGATGTAGAGCTCGAGGTAGAAGGTGATAAATCAATGATACTGGATTTTATTAAAGAGCTGAAAATTGGTCCTCAAAACTCCAGGGTTTCATCCGTAAAATTTGATTTTGTACCGTACGAAAGAAAATATGATGAATTCAGAATGTACTGAAAAAACCAAACTTTATACTTGTTTCTGTAAATTATATGATATATTATTAACAAACAAAAAAACAGATACGATAAGCAAAATTATACGATTTTTTAATTGAAAAACGAACTCATACCAATGAAGAGCATAATTATTGCAGTACTTGTAGCTGTTTTTTTAGTCCCTGCATTATCCTTCTCTCAAAGCAATCAGACATACAATTTCCTTAATCTTGACGTTGATGCAAGGTCATCTGCGCTTGCCGGTAGTGTAATTTCAGCTGAAAATGAGTTAAGCTCCATCTTTTATAATCCTGCAGGAATATCCACCATTACCGAAACAAAAGCGTCAGTAGGATTCTATAAATATTTACTGGATATTAACGCGGGTAATGCTGCTTTTTCGACCAAACTCAAAGATAAAGGCTGGCTGGGTGCAGGATTAACATATGTCAATTATGGAAGCTTTAAAAAGTTTGACGAAAATTATAATGAAGTCGGCACATTTTCCGCTAATGACCTCGCTCTAAACGTTGCATATTCCAATTTTTTCACACCTCAGTTAAGTTACGGTGTGGGAATAAAGCTGATATATTCCAGCATAGACGAATACAACTCGATGGGCGTAGCCACGGATTGGGGTCTCTTATACAGGATGCCTGAGCAAAGCTTTAACGTAGGAATAAGTTTACTAAATCTTGGAACACAGCTTTCCAGTTATGCGGACACAAGAGAGGACCTTCCTCTGAATCTTAAAATTGGCGCAAGCAAATCACTCGAATACTTACCGCTCACATTTAATGTTGCTCTGAACAACCTTACACAGGATACAGACAGCTTTTTCGACAGGTTCAAAAATGTAACTGTTGGTGGAGATTTTCGATTTAATGAAAATTTTAGTTTGAGGATCGGTTACAATAACCAGTTGAGACAGGATCTGAAAACAGGCAGCACTACCGGAATCGGTGGATTCTCCGCGGGTCTGGGATTCAGGGTTGCTAAAAGATATGCTCTTGATTATGCTTTCAATTCTTTAGGTCAGGTCGGAGCAGCTCACAGGTTTAACGTCGGATTCCAGTTTTAAAAAAGATCCAGTTTTACGCCTTTTTTTCTGATGCTTTCGGAGAGTTTCTCTATCTCTTCCAGCGTCTTATTAATGTTTTTATATAGCTCATCGTTATATATTATCTTACCCGCAGTTCCATCCTTCGTCTTAACATCTGTTACAAGCCCGTTTAGATTCATAATAAGGCTGTCTATCCTCGTTGTCATAGTCTGTATCTCTACAAATGTCTTCTTAAATTCAGGGCTTGTTTCATCCACAAGATCGCTTACATTGGTCACCGTTCTGTCAACTTTGCTTGTTATGTTCGATATACTTGACCTGTTTTCCGAAACAAGAAGATTGAGATTTCTAGAGGTGGTTTCAAAATTTGACATAGTGCTTTTAAGGTCCATTTTCAATTGACCATCACCAACTATTTCATTTACATTGACCAGTACATCATTTAGCCTGTCCGAATTTCCCTGGAATTTATTCAAAAGAGTATCAACTTCATTCGCAAGGCCTGACATCTGCTTCATTAGCTCATTTATGTCACCGGAGCTGCTTCCTACCAATGGAGCATCATAGTTTATCTCCGGAGCGATTTTACCCGGTTCAATATATAGCTGTTTTCCACTTGTAAACGATGTCATAGCTACCTCAACCGTATAATCCGACTTTAAAATAACATCCTTCTCAAGTGTAAAATTAATCAGAACAGAATCTCCAACAAGCTGTATACTTGTAATTTCCCCTTTTCTCACACCCTTTACGGTTACCGGGTCCCCTTCATTTAGTCCACTGATGCTGGATTGGAAGTATACCTGCATCTCATTCTGACCCGCGCTGATTACAAAACCTTTCGTCCAGAAAACTGTGATTAGAACTATTAATATAGCCACAGTTACAAAAATCCCTACCTTAAGAGTTGACTGCTGTCGTGCCATCTATGATATTTTGGAAATTTCTAGAATTTTATATTCACTTTTACCTGCTTGTGCATCTACTACTGCAATATCATTCACCTTCTTGCCCAGTAATGCCTGTCCAATAGGTGATGTTATGGATATTTTATCCTGTTCGAAATCAGCCTCTTCCGGTGATACCATGGTAAAGGTAACCTCTTCTTTATAACTTATGTCCAGAACCTTTACTACGGATAATATATATACCTCACCGTCAGGAATTTCGTGGTTATCAAGAATTTTTGCCCTCGAAAGCACATTTTCAAGCTTGCTTATTTTCATCTCCAGGTGAGATTGCTCTTCTTTGGCAGCATCATACTCTGCATTTTCACTTAGATCTCCGTGAGATCTTGCTTCTGCAATTCTTTCGGCAACTTCCTTACGTGCATTCAATCTTAGATCTCTTAATTCTTCTTCAAGCTCCGATAATCTTTTTCTTGTCAGATAAACTGTTCCCTGTGACATCTTTAAATTAATTTAGTTAATTGTATTTTTATTTGCTTGATGACTCGTTCACTAATATGAGATGACCGAGTTTATCTCGCTTAGTTGAAAGATAATTCTTGTTCTCAGGATTTGATTGTATCTCAATGGGTACTCTTTCTACTATATCGAGTCCATATCCTTCAAGTCCCACCACTTTCTTTGGATTATTAGTAAGTAATTTAATTTTCCTAACTCCCAGATCTCTCAATATTTGCGCCCCAACACCATAATCCCGCAGATCAGGCTTAAACCCAAGCTCCACGTTTGCTTCTACTGTATCTCTTCCTTCGTCCTGGAGCTTATAGGCTTTGAGCTTGTTTAATAAGCCGATGCCTCTCCCCTCCTGGCGCATATAGAGTAAAACTCCGTTTCCCTCTTTCTCAATAATCTTTAATGATGATTCCAGCTGTTCACCGCAATCACACCTCAACGAATGAAATAGATCACCGGTTAAACATTCTGAATGCACCCTCACCAGAACAGGCTTTTTGGGGTCAATCTTCCCTTTCACCAGCGCAATATGCTCTTTCGCGTCCACACAGCTTTTATACATCACCGCTTTGAAATTACCCAGCTTCGTAGGCAGCCGCGTTTCCACAACTCTCTCGACAAGCTTTTCTTTCTCAAGCCTGTATTCTATAAGGTCCTTAATGGAAATGAGTTTCATTTTAAACTTCTTCGCTATCTCGCTCAGTTCAGGCAGCCTTGCCATTTCACCGTTTTCTTTGAGAACTTCACACAATACCCCCGCAGGATAGTGTCCCGCAAGCACAGCAAGGTCTACAACAGCCTCTGTATGACCTGCGCGTCTGAGTACACCACCATTGGTAGCCTTTAAAGGGAAAATATGTCCCGGTCTCCCGAGGTCTGCAGGCTTTGTATTCTCATCGATTAAAGCCTTTATCGTCTTATCCCTGTCAAATGCTGAAATACCTGTAGTAGTACCTACTTTATAATCCACGCTCATCGTAAATGGTGTCTCGTGCAGAGAAGTATTCACCTTAGTCATCATATCCAGCTCCAGTTCTTTGAGCCTGGACTCTTCCATTGGCACGCACATCAGTCCCCGCGCATGTTTTGTCAGGAAATTGACCAACTCCGGTGTACATTTCTCAGCAGAGAATATCATGTCCCCTTCATTCTCACGGTCTTCATCGTCCACCACAATAACGATCTTACCTTTACTGAAGTCCTTTATTGCAGACTCTATCGTATCAAATTTAAATTTCTCTCTGCTTGTATTCATATAAAATTATCTTTTTGGCTGCTCGTGCTCCATAATACCCTTAATGGTTGCAATGGAGCTTCTTTCTAAGTTTACATTTACGTTATCTGCAATTCTGACTGTTACCATTGTATCGGTTATTGCCTCCACTGTACCGTGAATTCCGCCGGCAGTGATCACTTTATCACCTTTCTTTAGTGAACTAAGCAGGTTCTGTCTTTCTTTTTGTCTTTTTTGCTGTGGTCTCAGTATTAAAAAATAGAATACCAATATTATAAGCAAAAACGGAAGAAATGACATTAGCATTCCAAGAGGACCTTCTCCACCCGGCTGCTGTAATATGATTGATAAATTCTCCAAAAATTTATTCCCTCCTTAAGGAATAAGCTAATTTTAGCTTCTAATTTAAATTTCTAATTAACTTCTATGAAACCTTTTTCGATAAATATTTTTCTAAAAACTTCTTCTTAAAATCCAGAAACTTATTCTCCTCAATAGCGCTTCTCATATCTTTCATCAGTTTCAGATAAAATCCAATATTATGGATCGTAGCAAGCTGAAACCCAAGTATTTCGTTTGACATTATAAGATGCCTGATATACGCCAGCGAAAAGTTCTTTGAGGTATATGTTTCACACTCTTCGTCAGGTGAATTAAAATTATTCTTATAACCTGCATTCTTTATGTTTATCTCACCATAAGTGGTAAACAATCTCCCGTGTCTTGCATTTCGTGTTGGCATTACGCAGTCAAACATATCCACCCCTCTTTCAACGCATTCTATCAGATCTATCGGCGTTCCGACACCCATCAGATATCTGGGTTTATCCTTCGCCATTATGTCCGTGCAATGATCCGTTATGTCATACATTATCTCATTCTGCTCACCAACTGCAAGGCCGCCAATTGCATTCCCTGCAAAATCAAACTCTGCTAATTGCTCGATGCTCTGAGTCCTCAGGTCTTTATAAATGCTTCCCTGGTTAATGGAAAAGAGCTTCTGGTCAAAGCCATATAAACCTGATGTTACTTTGAAATGCTTAAAGCACCGTTCTTCCCAGCTTTTTGTCAGCTTGATGGACTTCTCCGCGAGGGATTTTTCAATTGGATAGCTCATGCATTCATCCAGCGGCATCATAATGTCACTTCCTATCTGTCTCTGAATGTCTATGACTTTCTCAGGAGTAAAGAAGTGTTTCGAACCGTCTATGTGGGAAGAAAACTCTACCCCGTCATCGGTTATCTTTCTGAGTGTATCCAGGCTGAATACCTGGTACCCGCCGCTGTCCGTAAGGATGCTTTTATCCCAGCTCATGAACTTATGCAGCCCACCTGCTTGCTCCATCACTTCCATTCCCGGTCTCAGAAATAAATGATATGTATTCCCAAGTATGATACGGGTATCGAATTCATCCAGCTCTCGCTGCTCTATCGCCTTGACCGTCCCCTGTGTGCCCACAGGCATAAATACCGGTGTTTGGATTTCAGAATGAGCAGTTTTAATTACTCCGGTGCGGGCTTTTACACCTGTCTCCGAACTATTTGAAAGAACCTTAAAAAACTCTGTATCAGCCATAAGCCGAATCTATTCTAACTACGCTTTTATAAAAAAAGAAGAACATCACCGAATTTATCTTGCAGTGATGTTCTTAAAACCATTTGTATGTTACTTTACTATAAAAAGAGCATAAAGTTTCAGAGGATTAATCCTGAAATAATACTCTGTAACCTTTTTTATCTATTGTTCTTAAAGCCTTAGCAGAAACTTTTACGGTTTCCCATCTTTTCTTTCTTTCATTCCATAATCTTCTTTTTTGAAGATTTGGCTCCTGTACTCTGCGTGTCTTGTTATTCGCGTGAGATACGTTATTTCCTGAAAGGGGCTTTTTTCCTGTTAATTGACAAACTTTTGACACCTGGTGTTTCTCCTGAAATTAATTAATTTTTTTAACCGTGATACTGCTTGTAAGTTGATTCATATACCAATGCATTTCTGTCTAAAAACTTAACTGTACCCTTTTCGGTACGTACTGCTTCTACGAGCCTTACATTGATAAGGTTTGTTTCTTGATTAGTATCGGGGCAGATGGCTGTTTTGACCTGCTTACCCTTACCTTTATTTACTTTATCAGCAAATGATTGTGTTTTAGCCATTATTCTAAGTTATTTATCTGTTAAATATACCTTAATAAAAATTCAAATAAAAGACATTATTTCGCCAGAGAATCCGCGATCTTTTGATTTACGCCGCTTTTTATCACATTTACTGCAGTAAAAATCATGTTTTTTATCGCCAGTGGAGTGGATTTTCCATGCCCGATGATGGAAACACCATTTACCCCTAAAAGCGGTACTCCGCCAACATTCTGATAGTCAAAATCACTCAAAAGCTTCTTTAATGTCTTATACATCATTCCAACCCATACCTTCTTAAATACGTTCTCGGAAGCATATTTTATGAATTTCTGCTTTAGGGTCGATGGTACACTTTCAGCGAATTTCAGTATGATGTTACCTACAAACCCATCGCATACTATTACATCTACTGTCCCCGCTAATATATCCCTTCCCTCTACATTGCCTATGAAATTTAGCCCGGATTTCTCAAGCAGCTCGTATGCTTCAAATGTCAGTTCGTTTCCCTTAGACTTTTCCTCACCAACATTTAATAGCCCGACGCTCGGGTTATTAATTCCCAGCACCTGGTTCATATAGACACTGCCCATTACACCATACTCGAGCAAATGCTGTGCTTTACAGTCAACCGATGCCCCTACATCGAAAAGCATCGTCGAGCCGTTATCGTGTGGAAATAGAGCGCCTATTGAGGGTCTTCCCACTCCCTTTATCCTGCCAAGCTTTAAAACCGAAGCAGCCATCATTGCGCCGGTATTTCCCGCGCTGATAGTCGCGTCTGCTTCTCCCTTTTTTTGGACGTCGAGTGAAATTACTAAAGATGAATTGGGTTTGTTTTTATAGCTTTCGGTAGGCGAATCTTCCATCGTTACTACTTCAACGGCATTCACTATCTTTATTCCGCTGCCTGTGTAATTTCTTTTGGACAGCTCATCTTTCAGAAGGGACTCTTTTCCTGTAAGGATTATTTCTATCTCACTGCCCTTCTCATTCAACGCAAGAATTGCTCCGTCTATTTCATTACCGGGAGCAAAATCACCACCCATCGCATCTACAGCTACTCTTATCTTACTGCTCATTGTCTCAGATGAATTCGGAACTACTTAACCGTGGAAAATTTATTTCTTTGGAAGCTCTACGCTCTTGCCGTCATAAAAACCGCAGGAAGGACAGACTTTATGAGTCATTTTCATTTCACCGCAGTTTGGACAGGCCATTAATGCCGGTACTGACGATTTATAATGAGTTCTTCTCTTTCTGCCTCTTGACTTTGATTGTCTTCGTTTCGGATGTGCCATTTTATATTAGTTTATTTCTTTAGCTTTTTTAATTGATCCCATACCGGATTGGAGGAATCTTCTTCATTTATTTTTAAAATCTCGTTAATGTTCTTTCCGCAATAAGTGCAAACACCGTCCTTTTCCTCGGGAGCTTTCTTCATAGGAATACTGAGTAATAAATAATCTCTCACATCCTCTTTAATGTCGATCATATTGGTTTTTGATGATATGAACTTAAGGTTATCTTCCTTCATATCATCATCAGCTTCATCTCCGGAAAACTCCAGCTTGTATATCATTTTAAAGCTGTTGCTGCGGTTCGTTTCGTAATTCTCCAGGCATCTGTCGCACTGGAAAATAAAATCAGCCAGCACGGTTATGTCTAGATTAAACTGGTTTGCTACTTTATAAAGAACAACATCAACCTTTACTTCTTTGGAAGGGTCAAGTTCTTCCAGATCAAACTCGCTTCCTTTCTCAATAAAATCGAACTTATGTTCGCCGTCTTTTAAATTTGAAATATTGATTTCCATCTCGCATACAATCAGTAATTTTTAAACTATTCTCCGATCAATTCTTTATAAGCAGCCGCGTCAAGTAATGTATCAAACTGGCTCTCATCTTCATATTGTATCTTTATGATCCATCCGTCTCCATAAGGATCCGTATTCAGCAATGATGCTTTTTCCTGAATATCCATATTGATATCCTGGATATTACCGGTTAGCGGACTGTAAATCTCAGATACAGTCTTTACAGCTTCTATCGAACCAAGCGGCGCGCCCTGCTCGACTTCCATCCCAAGTGATTCAGTTATATCAACATAAATAACATCACCCAGTTCCCCCTGGGCATAATCGGTTATTCCTACAACAGCAGCATCACCCTCGATCCGCACCCACTCGTGCTCCCGGGTGTACTTTAGATCCTCCGGAATATTCATTGATATAAATGTTAATGGTTTTTAAATAGCTCCAAATTTACGGATTAAATATATGTTTTTCAATTCACAAAATTCCACAGTACCAAAGAATATTCAATAAAGATAAGTCTAAGATTTGCAGATACTTTTTAATTTGCATAAAGTTTTTTGCTACTTCTACGTTATTCCCTTGACAGTAAACGTAAATATTACTATATTGTCTATGAAATTTGTGTGTTGCGATTTATTGATTCAATAATTCGTTCAAATTCATCGAATAAAAATTATGGGAGGAAAGTTGTTTAACCAAACTCTTGTAAAATCAAATCAAATTTTCTGACCAAAAACAAATTCAGTCTAAGCACATATAAAAACAATCAAAGCATTTTAAAAACTTAAATCTGCCATCAATGAAAAATCAACACTTTAAAAAACAGAGTTCTAGCACTAAACTTTATCTACCTGAAAAATCAATGCTGATTTTGAAAACTCAACTTTGAACCTATGACTTAAACTTTTATGTCATTTAAAATTATAATTATTAAGCCTATTTTAATGTTTTTTACTAATTCAATAATCGATACATATTTTGAGATCTTCTGAAATACGAAATACTTTTCTGAAATTCTTCGAAGAAAGGGGACATAAGATCGTTCCATCTTCACCTGTCGTGCCATTTGACGATCCTACGCTGCTCTTTACTAATGCGGGAATGAACCAATTTAAAGATGTTTTCCTGGGTACCGGCAAAAGGGACTATACACGAGCTGTTGACTCTCAGAAATGCATCCGCGCGGGCGGAAAACACAACGACCTGGAGGAAGTAGGACGCGACGGATACCACCACACATTTTTTGAGATGCTGGGAAATTGGTCTTTCGGCGATTATTACAAAAAAGACGCTATTAAATGGGCCTGGGAGCTGCTCACTGAGGTTTATAAGCTTCCCAAAGATAGACTATGGGCTACGGTGTATCAAGACGATGACGAGGCTCTTGAACTATGGAAAACTGAAACTGACATAAACCCCGATCATATATTAAAATTTGACGAAAA
>JAEYVS010000201.1 GCA_023429265.1 Bacteroidota bacterium
TTAGCGGAAAGCGGATTGATATTCTCGGGACTTTCACCTGATGAATCGCTGGTGGAGATGATAGAGCTTCCAAAATCCGAGCATCCATTTTTCATAGCGAGCCAGTTTCACCCGGAGCTAAAATCCAGGGTAGTGGAACCTCATCCTATATTCAGGGAATTCGTAAAAGCGGCAAAAGAATACTCAAGCCGCTAGAGTATTTTGTTTTTGGGATGGAGTCAGGAATCTTGAATAGTTTTTGAAGTTTTCTTTGTGGGCAAGGAGCTGATCTGAGGTAATTATCAGCTTCCTTACGATGCGAAGATCGACTATCGAAATCCTACCACGTGAAATACTCTGCAGGAGGCACTGCTCGAAATAATTCAGGCTGAATATTATCATTTCGCGAGTATAGAGCTTTCTTGTCCTGAATCCAAATCTTGTCAGGGTAGAATCGCTGAAAAAGCAGATAGTAGAAACGTACATCCTGTCATTTTTCACTTCACCTCTTTCGATGGCCTCACAGAGCTTATGGAACCCGTCAGCAGTATAGTATAGAAATATTTTAGGATTAACCTTTTTCATTTTAAAGAAATCCCATGCTGTTCCCAGATGCACTTCGACCCTATTCATACTTCCGGGCACAGTAAAGAATACTTCATTATAGTACCTGTATATATTTATCTTACGGAAAAGTGGAGTAGTAATGTAACGAGTGAAACGGTAGAGAATGATTCCGATACAAAGGTATAATGGTATTTTCCAGAGAAGCTCCATCGATACAAATATACGGGTATAGCAATATGATAATATTAAGTGAATGTAAAGATTGTATATTGTGGTAGGTTTCAACAGAATGACCGGAGGGTTTGCATTCCCAAGCTGGGGCTTGGGAATGAGTGGGTAGATTGTGAAGGTGTTACTTTCCCTCATCCCAAACTGGAGTTTGGGAACGATGGATAGATTGTATCAGAATGACATTTATCTATTTTTTGTTTAAAAATTTACGGAATTTACAGGAAATCAATTAGAATTTGATACCCCAGGGACTTACAGCTAAGGAAGTACAGAGCAGGATCACACAAGGACTGGTGAATAAGTCTCCCAAGTCCGAGACAAAGACAATTTCGCAGATACTTACCGAGAACATCTTCTCTCTTTTTAATTTCATAATACTTGGTATTATTCTGTTTGTGCTATTCTTTTATTTCAAAAATGGTGATGACCGGCTATTGCTGGATACATTAGGCATATCGCTTGTGGGCTTTACAACAACCGCCATTGCTTTATACCAGGAAATAAAATCAAAGATCGCTCTTGACAAGGTAAGCCTGCTGCTTAAGAAACGTGTAACAGTAATACGTGACAGCGAGGAAACAGAAATCGAGCCGGACAAGATAGTGAAGGATGATATTATAAAGGCGGGTACCGGCGACCAGATAATAGTAGACGGTCCGGTAGTTTATTCAAGATATATGGAGATAGACGAGTCGCTCCTTACCGGAGAGTCCCTTCCAATAGAAAAATCTCCGGGTGATGAGGTCTTATCAGGGAGCTTTTGTCTTTCGGGGAGCGGGTATTATAGAGCGAAAAAGATTGGTGATGAGAGCTACGCAAATACGGTAACAAAATTAGCGAAGAAGCATAAATTTCTACTAACTCCGCTTCAAAGGAAAATTAATTTCATTCTGGAAGTTACATTTCTATCGGCTTTGGTGATTGTAGCAGCCGAAACAATAATACATCTAAATAACCCCGGGGTTTTGGAAGAGAATGACTTTATCAGGAGAATAGCCACCATACTCACATCGCTGGTTCCGCAGGGACTGGTCTTCTTCGCCAGTGTGACGTACGCGCTGGGGGTTTACCGAATCAGCAAACTTGGTGCGATAATAGAGAAGCTAAATGCGATTGAGTCCTTCTCAAGCATCCAGACAGTCTGCATGGATAAGACCGGGACAATCACTAAAAATAATCTGCAGGTAAAGTATTATACGAATATGACAGGAAAATCGGATGAGGATATTCTCAAACTGCTTGGTTCATTCGTGGAAAAGTCATCGGATAAGAATTCCACCATCAGGGCAATAAAAGACATGGAATCAAATTCAGAGTTGAGATTTGCAGATGAATATCCGTTTAAGTCAGAGAATAAATACAGCATAGTGGAGTTTAAGCAAGGTAGTAAAAACTTTTGCTACGTACTCGGCGGGTATGATGTACTTATAGAAAAAGCTGAAGATCAAAAGACTCCACAGGATATTTTTCGGGAAAAAGAGCTTAGTTACTACAGGAACCTGCTGTTTGGGCGGGTGACAAATTTTAGCAGGTTAAGCGAGATAAAAGGTTCGGGTTTCAAATTTGATGTGGAGCCTTTGATGATAGTTTCCATTACAGATACACCACGGGCGGACGCGGGCGAAGCTCTGGATCTATTTGAGAGAAATAACATCGATGTTAAAATCCTCTCGGGCGATTCAGCGGATTCAATTACATCCGTATTGAAGGATATTGGCAGAAAGCCTTCTGAAAACGCAATAATCACAGGCAAGGAGCTTGAGCTTGCCGGTCCTGACAGGCTCAGCAGTATTCTTAAGGAAAAGAGCATATTCGCAAGATTAAAACCGGATCAGAAATTAGCGATAATTAAAAGTCTTAAAAATGACGGGAAATACACTGCAATGATCGGTGATGGAGTGAATGATCTGCCTGCCATCAAGGAAGCGCAGATGGGAATAGCGATGGAAGAAGGAAGCCAGATAACAAAGGAGGTAGCGGATATAGTCTTATTGAAAAATAAATTCTCTCTGCTGCCGAGGATATTCGATGAAGGGAATACTATCGTTAATTCAGTAAACTATGTGTCGAAATTATTTCTAACCAAGAATTTTATTGTAATTTACATATCGATCTTATCAATCCTCTTTCTATTGGATTTCCCTCTTACACCCCGGAGAGTGGCTTTAATCAATATATTCGGGATCAGTCTACCGGCATATCTACTAATGCTAAAAAATACAAACACAGAGAAAAATCCAAATTTCATAAAGGATATTTTTACTTATGTCGCAATAGCAGGAGCTGTAATTATAGCAGCAGGATACGCGGGTATATTCCTGACGAATCTGTTTTATCCGGGGGCGGAGGCGCACATAAGCATGATAATGCTGTCGATAATGATCTTTATATCCATAACAAACTACCTGATTGTTGCCATTAGAAATGAGCGGGAAAATTGGTATTTTTACACAAGCGCTGCATTATTGTTTATATTATATGTATTTTTCACGGTAACGGATTATGACTTCCCGGGATATAACCTAATCAAATTATTTTATGAAATAGAATATATTCCGCTAAAGTACTGGACTGTAATAATATCCATGAGTCTTTTGGGTTCAGGGGTTTTAGTATTCATCCAAAAATTCCGTGAAAGAATATTTCATTTATCCATTAAATAAAAAAATTGGAATTAAAAGGACTATCATCAGGAGAAGTTCAGTCGCGGGTACGTGAAGGACTCGTTAATAATACCTCGTCAGGCAAAAGCAAAACGATAAGCGAGATATTCATCGAAAACATATTTTCGGTATTCAATTTCATTATTGGTTTTGTGATGGCTTCGATATTGTTTTTTTATTATAGAACGGGTAATACGGATCTTGTACTGGATTCTCTGGGAGTTCTAACCATAGGTGTGGTAAATACCGCCATAGCTATATTCCAGGAGATACGCGCGAAAAAGGCTCTGGACAAAGTAAGCCTGCTGCTGAAAAAGAATGTCATCGTAATCAGGGACGGCAAGGAACAGGAAATCGGACAAACTGAAATAGTCAAAGATGACCTAATTAAGATAGGGCGCGGAGACCAGGTGCCTGTCGATGGGAAGGTAGTAAGATCAAATAAAATGGAAATCGATGAGTCACTTCTTACCGGGGAGTCTCACCCCATACACAAGAAGGAGGGCGAGGAAATATTATCGGGCAGCTTCTGTATATCGGGAAACGGTTATTATATAGCAGAAAAGGTAGGCGGCGAGAGTTACGCGGCTCAGGTGACGGATTTAGCAAAGAAATTCAAATTTTCGGTTACCCCGCTGCAAAGAAAGATAAATTTCATTGTAAAGATGCTATTCACTACAGCCCTTGTTCTTGTAGCATTGGAGGTTATATTCGCGACACCGGATACATTTGATGACATTCCATTCATCAGGAAAATGGCTACCATACTTATTTCATTGATCCCTCAGGGTCTTGTATTAATGGTCTCGGTATCATACGCGATAGGAATATACAGGATAAGCAAGATAGGGGCTATCATACAAAGGCTAAACGCGATAGAATCCTTTTCCAATATAAGAATCGTCTGCATGGATAAGACGGGAACGCTGACCCAGAATAAGCTGGCAGTGGAGAAGGTATCCTGTTTGAATGACAGCGTTAGCACAGGAATAAATGAAACCGCCGCAAGTTACGCGTACTACTCAAGCGATAAGAACGCGACCGCAATGGCGATAGAAAAGATGGGTGACCACTTTGAATGGAAAGTTGAGGAAGAGATTCCTTTTTCGTCTGAAAATAAATTCAGCGCGTTAAAAGTAAATACAGCCGATGGAGTAAAGACATACGTACTGGGAGCTTATGATGTATTAATAGACAGGCTCAACGGGAATGATAAGTCAACCGCAGAGAGGCTTTTTAACGACAACAAATTGGAGGTTTACAGAAATCTTCTATTAGGAGAAGTCGAAGGAAGCGAACCTTTAGATGATCCGGATGATTACCTGCAAAAGATATCCGTAAAGCCTTACTGCATAGTGTCCATCTCTGACCAGGCTCGTGAAGATGTAATGGATGCAATCAATTTGTTCAGAGAAAACGGGATAGAATTTAAGATATTGACAGGTGATGCGGCATTTGCGGTGAAGGCGATAGTCAATAAGATAGGATGGGATGTAGGCAGTGACTCATTTGTAACAGGCAGTGAACTGGATAAAATGACAGATGAGCAATTCGAAGCGGCAGTAATGTCAAAGCTGGTGTTTGCCCGATTGAAACCTGAACATAAACTAAGGATAATTAAAACCCTGAAAGCCAGGCATTATTACACAGCGATGCTGGGAGACGGCGTGAATGACCTGCCTGCAATTAAGGAAGCGGATATGGGCATAGCGATGGAGGAAGGAAGCCAGATAACGAAAGAGGTGGCAGACATAGTATTACTGGAAAATAAATTTTCGTTATTGCCTGAAATATTTGATGAAGGTAAGAAAATAGTGAATACTGTGGCATCTATGGCCAAGCTTTTCCTTACGAAGAATTTCCTTGTGATATATCTGACGTTATTCTCGCTTTTATTTTTGCTGGAGTTTCCTCTTACTCCACGGCGAGTAGCTTTTATTAACATATTCATCATAGGTTTACCGGCATTTACGATAGCATTGAAGAATACAAACACTGACAGAAACAAAAACTTTTTACCGGAGCTATTTTCGTTTGTTTCCATATCCGCGCTTCTCATAGTACTAACATCCTATGCCACAATGTTTATTGCCGGGTCGGTATTTGCCGGGATTTCGGAAGTGCAAGTTCAAATGATGATGCTTGTAACGATGATAATAGTAGCTATTTCGAGTTTTTACGCTGTAACTCTTTTAGAGAAACAAAAGAGCAAACGGTTTTATTTTCTATACGGATTATTCATTTTGGGAATATTCTTGTTCCTGGCATTCACGGAGATAGACTTTATTATATTTACACTCATCAAGGGATTTTATGAGATCATAAATCTGCCATTAAATTACTGGGCATTGACACTAGCGGTGAGCCTAGCGGGCGCTGTGATATTATTCTCATCTCAAATATTTAGGAGGAATTTGATACGTAAATACGTGAAGAATTGAAATTGGGCATAAAAAAACCCGGATGAATTGTCCGGGTTTAAAATTGTAGATTATCCCCTATCTGTTTCGTTTTACCCCTGCATAGAATTTAATACCGAAGTGAAGCCCCAGGAACCCTATGAATCGTTTGAATCCCGGTCCGAAATTTTTCTCTAGCGATTTTCCGTCATTGAGGTTATCAATGCCGTTATCGGAATTGAAGAAGTTCGCAAGGTGGTATTTGAAGCCCATTGTAAGGCCGACATCGTGATTCCTATCCAGAACAATTTCGTACCCCGTACCAATCATAAAGCCCATACGAAAAGCATTGTCGAAAGTAATTTTGGAATCATCAGGAGCAGCTATGAGACTACCTGTAAATCCAAGTTGAAAAGTTTGCTTATTCCTACAGTCAGCTCCAAACAGGTATTGATATCCCAGGCTGGCCGTATATAAGTGGTAAACAGTTTTGGGCGTATCTGCGCTAAAGACAAAGAAAGGAACCTGTGAATTAGTTCCATTTACCATATTATTATACTCCAGGCCGAGGAAGATCCGGTTACTCTTTTTTTGTCCAAATCCCAGTGTGCTTTCAACTGCAAAACCTTTTCCCCACTTCATGCCGTAATTTTTCTGGGCATTCAGGTTATTTGGGATATCGACGGTTTCACCAAAGGCATCATTCATAGCGTAGCTGCCGTTCAGCCTGAACTCAATTGTAAATAATGGGCCACTTCTAGCAATCCTGCGTTGAGCGTCAGCATTATCAGTAAAAATAAATAGGGAGATTATCAGCAGAAAGAAAAGAGTAAGTCTTTTCAAATTGAAGATCCTTTAGTTTGCGGTTTTGTAAAATTAACATATATTTGTTAAAAAAACAACTTTTATTTAAAGTCTTGGGAAAACTTAACATAATTAGAACCGGAATCCTAAAAACATTGTGGGTCAATAGTTAACTTTAAAAGTAGCAAAGAAATAGTCATCCGTTAACTCCCTACTTTCGAAAATGTTATTTGTTATTCTGTGAACAAACATCAAATTAAGAAAGAACTGCCTTAACGGTTCCCAGGTAAGATTAAATGTAATTATATCGCGATTTACCCTGTCTCCTGCAAGGAATTTTGGGACAACACTAGATTCCCCGGCACCAAAATTAATATTTCCGCCATAATTTACGACCACGTTTCCGAGCGAGTCAAGCACCAAACCCTGTCCTGACCTTTGATGCTGAAAAAGTAATCCAGCTTTGACGCGGCTTCCAAAATTATAATACAATCCAGCTGCAACCTGGTCTGAGTTGGGGGGAAGAGACGGTCCCAGAGGGAGGTCCCAGTGGGTATATTGAGCTTTATTGCTTTTGTGAGCATATACAAACGGATCAAGCCGTGTGTATTCAAGTTTGAGATTCAAATCCGGTACGGTAAAAGCATCAGCCCAGTAAGCTCCGAACTGCCAACCGAATTTATTTGATATTCCTGCACTATCCGTGAAGAGGGTTGAAAATTCCAGGTCATCGATTATCATAGACCCCTGAAAAGCGAGATTTCTAACGGGTACTACTTCGAAATCGAATCCCATTAATGTATTATTAATATTCGGGATATCACCCTGGGAGGCTTTATTGAGTTCAGCTGAGGTCAGCAAACTGATCGGATTTAAAAATGTAAAGCTAAAGGACGAATTTGTAATAATTACACTCTCGAAGAACCCAAATTTTATTACTTCGGAAAATTTGACATCGAGCCTATGGGTAGCAATATTCTTTGAATTTAGTTCTACGCCCATTGAATCTCCTCTCAAGCTTCCGTAGAGGAAAGAATAAGAAAGAGCCTTATATCTTAAGTCTATTTTTCCAAAATCGAAGGGAACAGAATTGTCGGAAAGGAATAGTTTATCAATAAAACCTGATCCCTGTGTAACCTGGTAACGACCTATTGAAAGGCCCAACCAGTTTGTCGGTGTCTGGTATCTAAGGTATCCTGTAAAATAGTCGTAGAAGGTTTCAATTTTAAAGTCTTCGGTATTACCATTAGCAAAAATCCTTTTGTCAGTTGAGCGAGCAAACAGGAAATCAGCTGAATCTCCCGATAATCTTGCGCCATTCATTGCATTTAAAGAAAATCCTATACTTTCGAACAAACTTCCTCTGACCCCAAAGCCCCCTTCTCCAAGAAGGATGGATCGGCTTCCCAGTGAGTCACCTGAACTACCGCGATATGAGAGGCTTCCTATGTAATCAACATAAAATGCGGCATTACTATCTTTATACACATATAAGTGCTTTTGTTTCTTATCATCAAATATCTTTTCAAGATTAAAATCACTAAAAAGTGAACTTTGCTTCTTTATTGTTCCGTAAACCTCATTTTCGAATTCAACTCCATAGTAATCCAGCTGATCCCTGTCAGTTTGAGAAAGAGTAGTTCTCTTTTCTATAAGCTGCTTCAGGAAGCCGCCAACTTCAGACCGGGAAATGGGTAAATTTGCGCTATTATACCCAATAATCTTTTTCTTTATCTGCATCCTTTGCAAGTAATCATAGACGGAGTTGTCGGTTTCCACAAGCTCAACCTGGGAAAAAGACACACTTTGCCATAGCAGCAAAAATGAGATTACTGCAATAAAATTGAAAAATCTTTGCATAAGCTTAATTTTGGATTTTAACCTCGGGGAAATCAAGAGGATTATATTCAGGAACTATAGATCTTAACAACATAACAATATTATTTTTGTCTTTAAGTGAGAGATAGCTAAATAGTTCAGATAATTTAGGATCAAGGTCGATCAGGAAATCAGAACCTGCATGTTTTGCAATAAGTATCTTTTTGTGAGTAGTATTGCCATACTCTTCGCCAGGAACTATCAGCTCCTCGAATAATTTTTCTCCCGGACGCAAGCCAGTAAAAATAATGTTAATATCTTTACCCTCGTCGTAACCGGAGAGTTTGATCATATCGCGAGCCATGTCTATTACTTTTATCTGGTCACCCATATCGAGAATGAAGATCTCCCCTCCCTTTCCAAGGACTGAAGCCTGAAGCACAAGTTGTACAGCTTCAGGAATAGTCATAAAATAGCGTGTTATGTCAGGATGCGTAATTGTCACTGGACCTCCTGAAGCAATCTGCTGTTTGAAGGTAAATATAACACTACCCCTGCTTCCCAGGACATTTCCAAATCTAACGGCGACATAGTGTAAATTATTTTCACGAGCCGCATTGATTACTATCATTTCTGCTACGCGTTTTGTTGCTCCCATAACGCTTGTAGGATTAACAGCTTTATCCGTGGATACATAAACAAAATGTTTAACTCCTGATTCAATCGAAACATCAACAAGATTTTTAGTGCCTAGAATATTATTAGACACAGCTTCCGGGGCATTGCCTTCCATCATCGGAACGTGCTTATGAGCGGCAGCGTGATATACCACTTCAGGTTTAAATTCATTGAATAGATACCTTATTCTATCTTTGAATCTTATATCCGCTACAACTGCAATGATTTTAGTTCGTGAAGAAGTACCATTTCCGGTGAGAGCAAGTCTCCGATTTAACTCCTGCTCTATTTCAAAAACAGAATTTTCACCGTGTCCCAAGAGTATAAGTTCATCAGGCTTGCATTTAATAATCTGGCGACAGAGCTCGCTACCAATTGAACCTCCTGCGCCGGTAATTAGAACGCGTTTGCCTTTTACAAAAGCAGCAACGGAATGAATATCAGTTTCAACAGGCTCACGTCTCAATAGATCTTCGATCTGTACTTCTCTGATATTTCTTAGAACGGTATCTTCATTGAGCAATTCAGACATAGAAGGAATAGTCATCGCCTGTACTCCCATCTCAAGACACTGATCTATAATACCCCTCACCAATGGACCTGGCGCGGATGGGATGGCAATTATAACTTTCTGGATAGCCAGCTTTTTTATTGCTTCCTTTAAAACATCCCTACCGCCAATAACAGGAATTCCCCTGATGGAGAAATTCTTTATGTGAGGGTCATCATCAATAAAAGCAATTGGAGAAAGTCCCAACCTTCCATTTCTTTGCATTTCCTCAACTACGGAAGCACCCTGCTTACCGGCTCCAATAACGAGAACTCTCTCGCCAAGCTTTTCGCTTAACTGTCTTTCATTAAATCTTTCAAAAAATTTTATGCTAAGCCTCGATATCGATATAAAAATGAAACTGATGAATCCATCAATAATGGGAAGAGATTTTGGAAGCTCGGTAAAACCAAATAGCCCAAAATACTTAAGAATAAGAAAAATATTTGATTGAACAATCAGAGCGAAAATCGATACAATAATGATGCGGGCTACTTCATCCATACCCGCGCTATGCCAGTATCTTCTATAAAGTCCAAGACGGAAAAATAATGCTAATTTGATAATGGAGAGTACTACTGTCGCGGCAAGAAGAGACTGCCAATAGAAACTTATATCGACATTTCCATCGAGCCTGATAAAAAGGGCAAAGAAAGGCGAAACAGCCATAAACAGCAGGTCAAGAAGCAGAAAATGCCTGTTCCGGATTTTTAAAAGCTTATTTTCAAAACTTGAAGATCTCATTTATACAATGCTTAGTCACTTCCCCCAACCATATAAATGCATAAAACAATATATGAATTAAACATATTTTTATAAAGTAAATATAAAGTAATTTATATTAACGAAATATGGACAAAAATGTCCTCCACAGCACCCCAATATCCGAAAAAAATGTTCTTGTGTGAATATATTCCAGATTAATATTTAATTTTTCGGGCATTATTTTCTGAATGTAATATTCTTCCGGGTCAGAGGCATTTTTTAAAAGTTCGTTCTCATTCCTAAATTTTATCGAAGCATTATCAGTAATCCCCGGTCTTACTTTCAGAACCTCCATTTGTTCAGGATTATATAACCTGATATACTTAGGAACTTCGGGGCGCGGACCAACTAAGCTCATATCACCATTTAATACATTAATCATCTGGGGTAATTCATCCAGCTTAAACTTTCGTAAGATGTAACCTATTGAAGTAACCCTTGGGTCTCTGGATCCCACAGTCAATTCTCCTTTTGATTCTGAGTCCAGGTGCATTGTACGGAATTTAATTATCCTAAAAATTTTCTCGTTCATTCCTACTCTATCCTGTAGGAAAAAAACTGGACCTCTGGATGAAAACTTAACCAATATGGCTATTAAAAGAAAAAATGGGGAAAGTATCACTAACCCCATCAAGGAAAATAAAATATCAAATATTCTTTTTATCAATTATGCGCCGGTTACTTTATTGTAAGATGCAATAAATGAATCAATAATGTAATTAAGTTCGTCCTCCGTCAATTGAGGGTAAATTGGCAAGGATACCTCACATAAATAAGTATCTCGGCTTACCGGGAAATCATCCCCATTATATCCAAGATCTTTAAACAATGTTAGCATTGGAAGAGGTACAAAGTGAACATTGGTGGATACCCCCAAACTATTCATTTCTGTAATCAGGTCATCACGCTGCTGCTCTGAAACTCCATTTAACCGAAGCATATACACGTGGCAAGTCGGGGCTTTATTGGGATCATTATAAGGAGGAGTCTTCACCCATTCATAAGGAGCGAGCCTATCAGTATAAAAATCAAATATTTCTTTTCTCCGGCTTAGTATCCGCTCATATTTACGAAATTGAGCCAGACCTATTGCAGCGCATATATCAGGCATATTAATTTTAACACCAAGTCTCTCTATATCATATCGCCAGCTGCCGCCGACAGTTTTTGTGAATGCATCTTTGGTTTGTCCATTAAGAGTAAGAGGCCTCAAGAAATCATAGATTTCGGTATTATCAAATGGCTGAGGAAGATTAAAGCAGATCGCTCCGCCTTCAGCTGTAGTAAGATTTTTGACTGCATGGAATGAAAACACAGTAACATCAGCAATAGAGCCCGTCCTTTTTCCGTAATATTCAGCTCCAAAAGCGTGCGCAGAATCAGCGAACACAAAAATTCTCCCGAGTTTCTCCTGAACTTCAT
>JAEYVS010000231.1 GCA_023429265.1 Bacteroidota bacterium
TCAATTACAGGAACGACAGCCTGGTGATAAACGATGCGATAGAGATCGCGCACGCGAAGGAGTTTTCCTCCACGAATTTTTCTTCCGAGAAAAAGGGCAATATGAACTGGGCTCAGATGAAAAATAAAGCAGTGATAGAGAAGCAATGGGATGTCACGAACTTTCCATTTGATAAGCAGAAGCTAACGATCGAAATAGAAAATTCTTATTATGATGCGGATGAGTTGGAATTCATACCTGACATAGAGAATTCACGCATAGATTCAAATCTCAGGTTAAAGGAATGGAATATAGATTCGATGACATTTAGTTCGATGGATAAGATCTATAATACGACATACGGTGATCCCGAGCTGACCGGCTCGAGTGTCTATCCGGCGGTAACCGCTGATATATACCTGACCCGCGCGCACTCGTGGAATACGTTTTTTAAAATGCTGACGGGCGTATACATTGCATTTGCCATCATACTGCTGGCGTTTTTCGTGAAGCCTACTGACAGGCTGGGGCTTTGCGTTGGCGGTTTATTCGCGGTGGTAGGGAATAAATACATCATTGAATCCTCGGTGCCATCTACTGTATCTAATACTCTGCTGGACAATATTCATAATCTCACATTTGTCTTCATTTTCATCGTGCTGGTGCTGGCGGTACTGTCCTTCAGATGGCAGGAGCGGGGCGATGATAAGTCCGCGCTAAACGCGAAGAAATTGGACATGATCGCCTTCGCCGCGGTAGCGGTGCTGTATCTTACTTTCAATTTTATCCTGGTAATGAATGCGGCAGGGTGAGGTAATTACTTCAGCTTATAGTTATACATCGCCACGAAGTTCACTTTTCTTTTGATGAGTTCACTGAAGGCATCGATGTCCTCAGGTGAGCCGTAAACGCGGCTGATGAATCCGAGAGAGTTTATTTTCCTGGAAAGCTCGCGGTTTTTATAATGCATATTATAGAAGACAATGTTTTTCGCGTTGCGCGGAGAGATGCCTTCAGGATCAAAGATCTCATCATCACCGGATACGCGCGGAGCAACGAAGCATACAGCGTCATTCCTGCGTTCGTCGAGGTATTCATCCAGTATGTTGCGCCCGTTGTTATTGAACCCGGCATCGGTGATTACGAAAATGAATTTGTCTTTGAGCGCGCTTAATGAAGGCCAGTTAGTAGGAACCGCTTTTTTGAGATAATTTTTATTTTGCAGCAGACCTGCGGGAGAATAAATTTTTTCTTTCCCGAAAATCGAAAGGATTAATTCGTCCAGGTCGCCGGGTTTTCTTGATTCGTCATCGTTGCTCCAGTTTTCTTTCTTATCGATAAATACTGTTACCACATCGTGCCCGGGATTTTCATTGCTCCATCTAAGTAATCTTTTCAGGCTTTTCCGGAACGAGCCTTTGAAGCAGTTGGCATTTCCATTCTCATAAGGAGTATGTTTTATGTACCAGTCCTTCTCCATCCTCTTACCGCCGCACCAGTCATTAAAGAACCCATAGAATATTTCGGAGTCCCAGATGTCGAGCTCGATGGTATTAGTATATGAAAATACTTCCTCTATCTCGGAGGTGTATTTCGTTTCATAGCAATTATGACAGGCGAGGGAGTAATTCTCGTTGTACTTAAGTTCTTCGAGGCCGGAAACTTCGGGAAACCTTTCATCGATTGCTTCCTGCGAATATCCTAAAGAAGGTAAAAAGCAGATGAAGCAAAACAGAAGAATGTATTTTGATGTATTACTTAACACTAATAAATGTGAATGTCTGTTAGTTGATTGTATTGAGGTGTTAATATTGACCGGAGGTATTATCCCCTCTTATTCATCTCTCTCATTCATTGAGCCCCAAATTCAAAGGTCAATTTTAACGGTTTTGAGATTTAAATGCAATAGGAAAAGGAGTTTAAATCGATGATTTTCTGTGACTAAGCATCCACACCTGTTAATCTATCTCATTTTTAGAAGAGTTAATGTAATAACCATTTTTTAATACCGGAATACATTCACTAACATTCATATCTGCCGCAAGGTATACGTCGACTTCAAAACCTTTCTCAATTAGTTCACTCCCGGAGGAACATCTTTTCAATGTATCTGTTTCTTCGTTGTGTAATGAATGGTAAACATTTATTGCCAATATGGATTCAGGAGATAGTTTACCTTTAAGACAGGAAAGAATTGCTCCTGCGCCAAATAGGTCTTCTAAGGCAAACCTAATGGAACCGTCTTCCCACCTTTCACCTGCAGGAATAACTGAAATTCTCTTACCATAATTCATTGCGTAAGCTGCAACTGACCTAAAATTTCTTAAACATCCACATAGTGTCAAAGTATTTCCTGTTGATAGTGATAATGCAGAGCCATTTGGAGAAGGAAGAATAAGTTTTGTATCAGGTGGAATATCCAATAATGAATAAGGAGAAAGAGAATATTCATTTAAATCTCGGGGTCTAGCCATTAATGAATCATCATCCGCAATCTTATTTATATCACCCAAAGAAGGGTAAATCAACGCTCCATTTTCACAAGCTATGTCTACCGAGGTTGAAAACGATAAAACATCCACTATAATAATTACATCTGAAATTGGGGCAAGGAATTCTACTCCTTTTAATCCCCATTCACAATTAATCTGAAAATTATTATAATAAGATCCCACAATATATTAATAGTTTGAAATTAAACTTTCTGCAGGGATATTCAACTTTCTGTTCAGAGTTCTAATCATTGATAATGTAAGCTTCCGTTTGCCGCTTAAAATTTCCGATACTCTGCTTTTATGCCCAAGGTAGGATGCCAATTCTGATTTATTAATATCAAGCTGGTCCATTCTAAATTTTATGGCCTCAATGGGATCAGGAGGAAGTATGCTAAAATTTTCTTCCTCGTACTTTTCTATTAAAATGGAGAGTAACTCAAGTTCTACGGATTGCGAACTTCCCGATTTAAGATTCTTTTGCATAAGATCATAAACTCTTCTGAGAGAGCTTCATTATAATCTTTTTTTGATTTAATTGGTTTTATCATAAGATATTTTTTTTACGTTTATCTTGCCGTATTCCTTATGTGTACCTATCCATACAATAAAAATGATTTTTAAGTAGTATTCAATATCTACAATTAATCTACTGCAGTGAACGATATGCGGGAATTACTGATTTACGTAGATTGTGAGTATGGAAGTCAATTTCTCTTCCTCGCCTTTATCGAAAACATATACGGGATCTTTGTGCCGTGAGTCTCGTGTACGAATCTATCCGGACCAATTTGCTTAGCTTTGGTATCAAGGAGATTATATACCGAAAAAGGATACTCATTAAATTCCTCGATTGTAAATCCGTTCTTAATGAGCGGCATTATGGTCTCCGCAAGCGAGTGATCCCAACCGTGTTCCATATTTGAGATGGGAGCGTTTCGGTCGGCGTAGGTACCATTTGTTAATTCCGAGATGGGCTCATCAGTGGTGAAGTATGGATAAACAATATTCTCCATATCATCATCCAGCGTCCACATATAGGGATGGAACTCTACAATATAAAATATCCCGCCGGGTTTTGTGAAGTGCGCGACAATCTCTCCCCATTTATCGAGGTCGGGAAGCCAGCCGATAGTACCATAGGAAGTGAATACAATGTCGAATTTCTTGTCGAGGTTTTCTTTTAAGTCGTAAATGTTAGATTCGATAAATTCCGCCTTTAAGCCGAGTTCGTCCCGCAAAGATTTAGCCTGGCGGATTGCTTCATCGGAAAAGTCAACTCCCGTCGCAATGGCTCCTTCTCTTTCCCACGAGAGCGTGTCCTGCCCGAAGTGGCACTGAAGGTGCAGGAGTGATTTTCCTTTCACATCGCCGAGAGCTTCGAGTTCGACGAATTTAAGCGAGGACTTACCTTCTTTAAATTCCTTTACTCCATAGAAATCAGTTTTCACGTGCACGTTGGCGCGCTGATTCCAGGAGGTCTTGTTGTCTTCGAAAAATTGTTTATGTTTGTCCATGATAATTTAACCGCAGAGAGCGCAGAGAAACAGAATTAGATCTCCGTGAGCTCTGTGGTGAATGATTTATAAATGATTTTTTCTTCTCATTCCCAAGCCCCAGCTTGGGAATGCACTTCTATCGACCGCGAAGCGGTCATATGTTTATAGAAAATTATAAACCCAAATCCGACTCCGAAGGAGTCGCACCGAACCACTAATTCGTGATAATTAGTGTAATTCGTGGTACAACG
>JAEYVS010000034.1 GCA_023429265.1 Bacteroidota bacterium
TTATTAAACGCAGTTTGTCGGAGCAAATGTCTTACGTGTTTCAGCAGGCTTTCTTTGAGTTTACCAATAAGCTAACTACTCAAAATGTAGCTCATTACCATGAACTCGGAAAAAGCTTTCTTTCGCATAGAGTAATAGAGATAGATAAAAGATTTGCTCAGCTGTGCAACCATTTCGACTTTTTGAAACTTGCCACGCCGATAAATGAAGCCCAGGCCCGACGTGATTTTCAGCGAAAGAAATATGATAAAGAGCCGGTTTTCTTTTACCGTCCTGTTCCATTTGACCCTACGGATTTTAAAAAGGAGTTATGGAATATCCCCCTTGAAGAAATAGAAGACCCGGCAATTTCCCAACTCTTTTATGAGAAAAGGGAAGAGCTCGACATCAAGGTATCGATGCTTGATCATCTGGACACACCCTGGTTTCATTACGGCAGTATGCAACTATATGGAGTTGTGGGACCGAGATTGAGTAAGCTATCATCAAGACTATTGTCTGTAATTCCTCCTCATACCGGCAGAGCAAGAAAGGGTTATGTGAGCGCTGCTAAATTCAGGGAAACTGCTTTACAGGAGATTCAGAGATACAAAGAGCAGTATAAGCCCTTTCTCGCAATGGCTGAAATCAGTGAAGATATGTATTCGGGATTGATGGTGAGTCAGTCAAAGCTACAGATAGGAAAGGAATTCCGTGTGCCTCAATACCGTGTTGACGCGCTTTTACAGCACGAAGTAGGGACGCATCTTGTTACTTACTTTAACGGGCTTGCCCAACCCTTCTCCCTACTTCATATTGGTTTTGCAGGATATGATGAATTACAGGAAGGTCTTGCTGTACTTGCGGAATTTCTTGTGGACGGATTGAGCCCATCGAGGCTTCGTATGCTGGCAGGTCGGGTAAAGGCAGCTGAGTATATGATCGATGGAGCGGGTTTCGTCGATACATTTAACATATTGGTAAAGGACTATGGATTTTCTAAGTCCATGGCTTTTACGTTAGTTATGCGGATTTACCGTGGAGGCGGGTTAACAAAAGATATTATATATTTAAGAGGATTATTGGAAATTCTTGAGTATATTAAATCCGGCGGAAATTTAGAGCCGTTGTATGTGGGAAAAATTTCTTATGCCCACATACCAATAATTAATGAGCTGCAGTTAAGAGGTATTCTCAAGCCCGCGCCGGTAGTGCCGGAATTTTTTAGCAGAGAAAGTACTTCAAAAAATCTTGAAAAACTTAAAAAAGCATTTTCTCTGGTCAGCTATGCTGAGAAAGAGGTGAAAAAACAAAAAAGCTAACAATTAATGAAAATAGGATTTGTTGTAAACAGACTTGAGACGGAGCAAGCAGGTTATACCACCATAAGGCTGGCTGTTGCTGCAATTAGTCTCGGACATAAAGTATCGATAATGAGTGTGGGGGATTTTTCTTACGCTGATGATGAATGTGTTTACGCGAGCGCGTATAACGCGACTAAAAAATCAGCTGCAACTCCGGCTTCGCTCGTCAAGGCAATCCGCGCAAAAAATTCCAAAAGGACTAAAATAAAAGTAGATGATCTTGATGTATTGCTTTTAAGAAATGATCCCGCGGAAGATGTAGCGCGTCCGTGGGCACAGTTTGCGGGAGTAAATTTCGGGAAGCTATTGATCAAAAAAGGCGTCATTGTGCTCAATGATCCAAACGGTCTTGCAAAGGCTTTTAATAAAACTTATTTTCAAACATTCCCTGAAGCCGTGAGGCCGAGAACCATAATATCCAGGGATGCACGTGAAATCAAGAATTTCTTCAAGGAGGAAGGCGGAAGAATAGTTTTAAAGCCTTTGCAGGGATCGGGAGGTCAAAATGTTTTTCTCGTAAAGAAGAAGGATCTTTCAAACCTGAATCAAATGATAGAGGCAATATGCAGAGATGGCTATGCGGTTGCTCAGCAGTATCTTCCCAAAGCGACGGAACACGGGGATATCAGACTTTTTGTAATGAATGGTAAGCCTCTAAGATATAAAGGTAAGTATGCTGCATTTCGCAGAGCCCAGACAAGTGGTGATATGAGAAGCAACATCAGCGCGGGAGGTAAGATTTACCCTGTGAAAGTAAATGATGAGATGCTTGAGCTTGCTGAGATAGTAAGGCCCAAGCTTATTGAAGACGGAATGTTTTTGGTAGGTCTGGACATAGTGGGGGATATGCTTATGGAGGTGAATGTCTTTAGCCCGGGCGGGCTTGGCAGCGCGCAAAAACTGGAAGGAGTGAATTTTTCGCACGCAGTCATACAGGCATTAGAAGATAAAGTAAGATATATGAAGCATTATGATCATCAACTCGGAAATCTGGAATTAGCGACATTGTAACTAATGTAATTTAACCGGTTATATGAATGTAGGAATTTTAACAAGCGGCGGTGATTGTCCCGGCTTAAACGCTGTCATCAGAGCCGCTGTGAGAAAAGCTCTCAGGATAGACTTTAAAGCATATGGCATATATGGCGGCTTTAAGGGTATCATAGATGGAAAATACAAAGAGCTGACCTTGAATGATGTAAGCGGAATTATCAACCGCGGAGGAACAATAATAGGGTCTTCACGCTACAGTCCATTTGAAGAAGAAGGCGGCAAAGAATTGCTTATAAAGAAAATGGAGGAATCACCACTCGATGCAATAATTTGTGTTGGTGGGGAAGGTTCAATGCACGTAGCTCAGTTCGCGCACGAGGCAGGAATAAAGATCGTCGGAGTTCCCAAAACGATCGATAATGACATTTACGGGACAGATTATTCATTTGGATTTGATACTGCTGTAAATATAGCCACTGAAGCTGTTGACCGGCTTCACACTACCGCCGAATCTCATCACCGCATTATGGTGCTCGAAGTGATGGGAAGGCATGCGGGCTGGATCGCTCTCTATTCCGGAATTGCCGGTGGCGCTGATGCCATAGTCATCCCGGAAAAGAAAATAACAATTGACAGCATAGTAAACGTCATTAAAAGCAGGGCTGATAGAGGAAAGCTCTTTTCTATCATTGTAATTGCAGAGGGAGCTGAATTTATTATGGACGAGCTCAAGGATCAGTATGATACACACGATAAATTTGATGACTTCGGACGTAAAAGGCTTGGAGGTGTCGGGAATTATCTTGCTGAGGAACTGGAAAAAAGATGCGGTTTTGAGACACGCGCTACCATACTGGGGTATGTGCAGCGGGGCGGTATGCCCACAGCATTTGACCGAATGCTGGGTACAAGGTTTGGCGTTTACGCTATGAGAATGGTGCAGGAGGAAAAATTCGGGCATATGGCGGCACTTAAAGGAAGCGTGATCGATGACATCCCGATTAAAGAAGCTATCAGTCAGCTGAAAACAGTTGACCTTAATATCTATAAAACAGCTGAGGTTTTCTTTAAGTAATCTTTTACTCTCATGGCAAAAGCAATTCTGGAGGAAGAGATACATTCGAGCGGTCTGATGAGGAAGCTTGGATTGTACACTGCGTTCCTTGTTGTAATGAGTTCGATGATAGGTTCGGGTATCTTTAAAAAGACAGCTCCCATGGCTGTCGAACTGGATTCAGCGGGGATACTTCTTATATGCTGGCTTGTTGCGGGTTTTATTACCTTAATGGGTGCTGCCACAAATGCAGAGGTTGCAGGCCTGATTGCAGAACCGGGTGGTCAGTATGTTTATTTTAAGGAAATGTACGGCAGACCGTTTGCTTTCCTGTACGGCTGGTCCTGCTTCTCAGTGATCCAATCGGCTTCAATTGCTTCCATCGGTTATGTATTCGCGGAGTCAGTGAATGCCATCATAATGCTACCCACGCTCAATGAAAGTTTATCCAGCTTCTCCATTCTGGGAATATTCTATCCTCTGGATAATTTCGGAGTAAAAGCTCTTACCATACTAACCATAATCTTTTTAACCACGGCTAATTATCTCGGAGTTGTTTTCGGGGGGTACATTAATAACACATTTACAATTCTGAAGGTAACGGGGATTCTTTTAATTATTGTATTAGGCTTGACAATTAGCGGCGGCAGTACTGAAAATATCACTCCATTAATGGAAAATCCCAATGCAGAATATGGGACATCTTTGGGACTATTCGGGGCATTTTTTGCCGCAATGTTAGGTGCATTTTGGGCTTATGACGGGTGGAATAATATAGGCTACCTCGGTGGTGAAGTAAAAAACGCCAAGAAAAACATACCCATTGCCCTGTTTGGTGGTGTGAGCGTTGTGATTATTATCTATATGCTTACAAACTTTGTTTTCCTCTATGTAATGCCTGTAAATGAGATAATTAGCATCGCAAAAATTCAGAATAGTATTATTGGTGTAGAGGTAATGAGGAAATTTTTAGGTGATGGCGGAGCCTTTTTTATATCTGTTTTGATAATGGTTTCCACATTTGGAACAACTAACGGTACGATACTTGCATCATCCAGAATATACTTTGCAATGGCGCGTGACAGGTTATTCTTTAAATCTGCTGCTGATTGTCACCCGAAATTTAAGACTCCTTACAGGTCATTGCTTATTCAGGGAGCCTGGGCGTGTTTGTTGGTTCTATCCGGTAGTTTTGATCAATTGACAGACATGCTTATTTTTGCTTCATTTATTTTTTATGGAGCAGGAGCTTTTGGGGTGTTTGTGTTGAGGAAGAAGATGAAGGACGATCACAGACCTTACAAAGTGTGGGGATACCCTTATATTCCGGCTATTTTTGTGTTATTCTGTATTACGCTTGTAGTTGTTACAATTATTCAAAATCCGCGTGACGCAGGAATAGGACTATTGCTTGTATTAATAGGGATCCCATTTTACATATTCTGGAATAAGTCCGGCAAGAAGCTATAATACTATATGAGATTTGACATATACAAACTTCAGAGATTCAATTTTGTTCTTGATACTGTAAGTGAAGGCTGGTGGGATAATAATTTCGAAACTCAGCAGGTTTACTGGAGCGAGAATTTATTTAAAATGCTGGGGTATGACCGTAAGGAAGATTTTATTACAATGGAGATCTTTCTTACCTATGTTCATCCTGATGATTCAGAATCACTTGCCGTTGAGTTTGAAAGATGTGTAAAAGAAGATATTCCATTTGAGTATGAGCTTAGACTAAGACATGCAAATGGGAAATACATTACCTGCATCACAAGAGCTAAAGGATATTATGACGATAATGGCAAGGTCATTGGTTATGCAGGCCTGGTAACCGACCTGACTGAAAGGGTCAGGCAGGAAACGCTGTTAAGAGAAAGCAATCTACGGCTCGAATATTTAAATAAATTTGGCAAAGCATTATCAAGCCAGCATAAAGTTGAAGAGATAGTTAATGAAGTTACTGATGTAGCCACAAAAGCTTCAGGCGCAGAGTTTGGAGCATTTTTTTATAATATGGTCGATGAGAAAGGCGAATCATATACATTGTATAAGGTGTCCGGAGTCCCGGTTGAAAAGTTTTCTCATTTTCCAATGCCTAGAAATACCGAAGTATTTGCTCCTACCTTTACCGGTGAAGGTACAGTGATATCAGATGACATTACAAAAGATCCCAGATATGGAAAAAGTGAACCTTACCACGGTATGCCTCCCGGGCATTTGCCCGTGAAAAGCTATCTTGCCGTACCCGTTATACTGTCTGACGGGGAGGTTTTAGGTGGATTATTTTTTGGGCATTCCGAAGAGGGAGTTTTCAATGATGAAACAGCAGTATTGATAGAAGGTATTGCCTCGCAGGCATCGATCGCCATTGAGAATGCCCGGTTATTTACGGGATTAGAGCTTAGTGAAGCAAATTTCAGGATGCTGGCGGATTCAATACCAGAAATAGTCGCGATTTTAAATAAAGATGCTAACATAGAATATGTGAATAAAAGATGGTATGAATATACCGGATTGACAACGGAGGATCTAAAAGCTAATAAAGGAAGAGAGCGAATCCATCCCGAGGATAAAGATAGATTTTTGAAGAATTATCTAAATTCCTTTAAGCAAGGCAAAGGGCTCGAAATGGAATTTAGATTTAAAAGGCACGATGGAATTTACAGGTGGCATTTGATAAGAACTGTACCTGTTAAAGATAAGGAAGGAAATATTGTAAAATGGGTCTCCGCATCCACTGACATAGACGAAAGGAAAAGAGCTGAAAACCGAAAAGATGAGTTCCTGGGGATTGCCAGCCACGAGCTGAAAACTCCGCTCACCAGCGTCAAAGCGTATATGCAGCTTATCCAGAAAGAAATAGAGAAGAAAAACGATGATAAGCTGGCTCAATATGTAGAGAAGGCAACTAACAACATAGATAAGCTCTCTCAGATAATATCTGATCTGCTCGATGTGAGCAGGATACAGTCAGGAATGTTAAAGCTTTCGGTCAGCAGGTTTAATTTTGATGAGCTGCTGGATGAAGTCACCGAAGGAATGCAATACACATCATATAATCACGAGATTTATCTTAAACAGAAGTCTGGAGCATATGTGGTAGCAGACAGAACCAGACTGGAACAGGTTATGATAAATTTCTTATCGAATGCAATCAAATATTCACCCAAAGGCGGTGAAATCATAGTAAGAGCGGATGTGTCGGAAGGAAAGCTGCATTTTTCGGTGCAGGATTTTGGTATTGGCATTTCCGATGAGAATAAGAAATATGTATTTGATAAGTATTTCAGAGTTCAGGCTCCCGTGGAGGAGTTTTCAGGTGTTGGCATTGGTTTATTTATCTCAAGCGAGATAATAAAACGTCACAATGGTGAAGTATGGGTGGAAAGTCAGGAGGGAGAAGGGTCTACTTTTCATTTTAAAATACCATTAATAAGCGATTATGGGTAAGAAAATACTGATTTGCGATGATGACAGGGATATTGTAGAGGTTACCTCCCTTATCCTGAGAGACGATGGATATGAGGTAAAAGCTGTTTACACTAGCGATAATATACTTGAGGAAGTGAAGGAATATACTCCTGATCTTGTTCTAATGGATCTACGTGTTCCCAGAAAAGGGGGCGAGGAGGCTACCAAAGAGATAAAACAGGACAAAAAAACCCGGGAAATACCCATTCTGGTATTTTCGGCAAATCACGAGGCTGTTAAAATCTCAAAAGAGATAGGAGCGGATGGATTTGTCAGCAAGCCTTATGATATCGACATATTTTTGGAGATTATCAAGCATAGCATAAAATGATTTAAGGCTTGTAAATCTTATGAGATTTACATCTGAGATTATTCTTAAAATTCAATTCATAATTTTCCTGCCTTTCTAAAAAACATTAGTTTAGGTATTTTACCTCTGTAGCAAAAACAAATCAATATTATCATGAAAATTTTCATAGACTCTGCAAATCTTGACGAAATCAGGGAAGCTGCCGATATGGGTGTACTTGACGGTGTGACAACGAATCCTTCACTTGTTTCAAAAGAAGGGCATAAGGATTTTCGCACGATGCTTGAAAAGATATGTGAGATAGTGGACGGTGATATCAGCGCAGAAGTTATTTCTACCAATGCTGATGAGATTGTAAAAGAAGGACAGGAGCTTGCAAAGATTCACGATAATATAGTGGTCAAAGTCCCACTAATAACCGAAGGTTTGAAAGCAGTCAGAAGATTAGCGGACGAAGGTATCAGAACCAATGTTACATTATGCTTTTCTCCATCACAGGCATTGCTTGCCGCTAAAGCCGGCGCGTATATTATAAGTCCTTTTGTAGGCAGGCTCGATGACATCTCCCAGGACGGTATGACATTGATTTCACAGATAATTACGATCTATGATAATTATGGGTATGATACACAGGTACTGGTAGCATCCATCAGGCATCCCATCCATTTTGTTGAGTCGGCTATGCTCGGAGCGGATATATCCACGCTTCCATTTAAAGTAATAAAGCAGCTAGCAAAGCACCCGCTTACTGACTCAGGACTTGAGAGCTTCTTAAGTGACTGGAAAAAACTCGAAGAAAAATGAAAAATTTAAATTACAGAACTTTATTCAGAAAAGAACCTGAGGGAGGCTATACTGTTATAGTGCCATCATTACCTGGATGTGTAACTTATGGGGACACAATAGAAGATTCAATGGAAAAAGTTAAAGAAGCAATTGAATTATATATTGTAGCAGCTCAGGAGTTAGGTGAAGATATTCCTACGGAGGAAAACGTATTAGAATATAATGTTTCAATCGTTACTCCATAAGCATGTCTAATATTCCTTCGTTTACACCAAAAGAGCTTATAAAAATTATTGAAAAATTAGGTTTTAAGCTTTTAAGACAAAAAGGAAGTCATCAAATATTTTATAACGAAGTTTCAAAAAGAAAAGTAGTTATCCCGATGCATAATAAAGATATTCCAAAAGGGACATTCAATGAAATTCTTAAGCAAGCAGGAATTGAAAAAAAAGATTTAATATAGAATGGCAAAACGCACTGCACTATATGACATACATAAATCATCCGGCGGGAAGCTGGTGGATTTCGCGGGCTTTGAGATGCCTATCCAATATGAAGGAATCTTAAAGGAGCATATGGCTGTGCGTGAATCAGTTGGTATGTTTGATGTTTCTCATATGGGGGAAGTTGAAGTTCGCGGCGCTGATGCTTTTGAATTTGTTCAGAACCTTACTACAAATGATGTTTCCAAACTTGGAGAGGGGAAAGTTCAGTACTCTGCAATGTGTCTCGATGATGGGGGAATTGTAGATGATCTGCTTGTTTATGACTTTGGTGACCACTTTATGCTTGTAATTAATGCATCAAACATAGAAAAGGATTTCAAGTGGATGCAGGAAAATGTTAAAGGTGATGTTCAATTGATAAATAAGTCCGACGATTATTCGCTTTTGGCAGTTCAGGGACCTAATGCTGAAAAGACATTACAGAAACTGACAGACGTGGATCTTTCGTCAATTCCATATTATAATTTCAAAGTCGGTATGATAGCAGGACAGGAAGCTATTATATCTCATACAGGATATACCGGCGAAAAAGTTTGTTTTGAGATTTATTCATCATCCGATAAGGAAAAGTCCGAATCTCTCTGGAACGCAATAATGGAAGCAGGAGCAGAATTTGACATAAAGCCCTGCGGATTGGGAGCCAGAGACACGTTGAGGCTCGAATATGCATTCCGTTTATATGGAAATGATATGGATGAGACAACTAATCCCATTGAGGCGGGATTAGGGTGGATAACAAAACTGGACGTGGATAACTTTAACGGAAAAGATGCTATAGCGCGGAGTAAAAGTGAAGGTTTAAAGCGCAGGTTAATGGGATTTGAAGTTGACGGGAAAGTAATTGCGCGGCATGGTGCGGAAGTTTTTGCGGATGGTTATAAGATAGGACAAGTTACGAGCGGTGGTCCATCCCCGATACTTGAAAAAAATATAGGTTTAGCTTATATAGATAAAGGATATGACCAGCCGGGTCAGTCTATTGAAATAGACGTGCGTGGGAAACGCATTCCGGCTGCAATTGTGAAAACTCCTTTTATTCAGGGTTAATTTTTTTTCAAAGGGTAAAAAATAATGAGCTGAGAATTTATGGGGCAACGTAAATTTTTCAGCTAAATTAAATATTATATGCAGATACATTTACTATTATCAAATCAACAGATAGCCGACGAGCTTTATTTAAAGGATAAGAACGTAGTTATCATAGATGTTTTACGTGCCACTACCTCGATGACTGTAGCGCTTGCGAATGGAGCTAAGGAGATCATTCCTACTGATACAGCCTCCACAGCAGCGCGGGTTGCTAAGGGACGTGGAAATTCATTGCTTTGTGGTGAAAGAGAAGGAAAAATCGTAGAAGGCTTTAATCTCGGAAATTCTCCATTCGAATTCATAAATGACGATATAAAGGATAAGATCCTTGTCTGGAGTACTACCAATGGTACAGTTTCAATCGTGCGGGCAAAGCACGCGAAACTATGCATCCTGGCGAGCTTTTTGAACATTACTGCTGTTGTCGATTATCTCTCCCAAATCGAGGGTGAAGATCTTTACATTATATGTTCGGGTAAGCATGGAAATATTTGCATCGAGGATGCCGTATGCGGAGGGCTTCTTCTATCCAAGCTGATGAAATCCATTGGTAAAGACGTAGAAGGAATAAACGATCCGGAAATGATAGCTCTTGACCTTTACAGGTACTATCTGCAGGGAGCAGGTAAAATATCCAATAAGGCGATTCACGATATGATGATAAATACCGAGCATGGAAAATACCTGATATCTCTGGATTTTGGGCGGGATCTGGAAGTTTGTTCCAAGCTCGATTCGATTCCTTTTGTTCCTATCTTTCGTAATGGTGTGATAAAACTGAAGGAAGTTATAGAATCAGAAGATAATGCCAAGACCAAGCTCAAAAAGGTGAACCTGGTAAAAAGTGAAAAAGATAGTGTAAATAAGGCATAGATATTGTATTTTTAAGCAGTGGGAAATTTGACATATGGCAAAAAGCAGTAACAGCAGGGGCGCAGGCAGGTCCTACGGTTCAAGCAAGAAAAGCGTTCCGACAGAAGATTTCAGCATTTCCGAAGATGCAAAGAAGCAGATATTCGGATTCCTCTTAGCCCTCGCAGGGGTATTGATATTCCTTTCCGTACTTTCATACTCAATCAAGGATCAGGCAGCATTAGAGCGTTTCAGTTTTTTGGAAATGTTCAGGACGGAAACCTATTCCATAGAAATATTCAACTGGCTAGGAGCTGCCGGCGCTATTGTGTCCGATCTTCTTGTCAGCAAGCTATTCGGGTATTTCGCAGGAGCCATACCAATCCTTCTTACTTTGTACGGTTCCTTATTACTTCTCAAAAAGAAATTCCCACGCCTCATACAATTTTCACTATATTTTCTACTCCTGATGGTCGTCACATCGACAGGGGCGGGACTAACCAAGATATTCTGGGATGTGCCCTCGAGATATAGCGGCGCAACCGGAGATTACATTGCAACTATATTACACCAGACTCTGGGTAGTGTCGGAGCATCAGTGCTTGTCTTAATAGCGTTTGCATTAAGCGTAATGCTGGTAATAGACGGAAACCTGCCGAAGAGCTTTGACAGACTAAGCAGGATGTTTAGCTGGACGATTGAAAAGCTGAAAGGCCTCCGAAAGCCTAAAGATGAAACGGGGATTGACATCGAGGAGGACATTCAACTACAAGAAGCCGCTCCTCTCACTCCGATAGAACAGGAGCGTGAAAAGATATTAAAGAAAAAGCAGAAAACTGCCGATAAAGAAGAGGAAGAAATTGAGCCGATAAAAGATACATTGATAAACCGTCCAAAGGAAGAAATATTCAAAGGTGATTTTCCGGTCTCAGATGAAGAAAGCAACGGTCTGGGCGCAGGACTTCCAGCGAATTTAAAATCCAAGAAGGAATTATCGGAAACCGAGATAAACCCGGAAAACTATAACGAAGCTGAAGGCTCCGGAAGCGATGAAGATGATTATGAGGAAGAAACCCTGGATAATTATCAATCGCCACCGCTATCTCTACTGGATGAATCTGTACAAAGTGATGACGTAATAACAGATGAAGAGCTGAACAATAATGGCAAACTTTTGCAGGAAAAGCTATTAAAATTCGGTATAGAGATCGAGAAGGTTTTTGCAACTCCGGGACCTGTTGTGACTTTGTACGAATTGGTGCCTGCTCCTCACATCAAGCTATCTAAAATAGAGTCATTACAAGATGATATCGCGCTGGCTATGAAAGCCCGCGGCATCAGGATGATAATCCCAATTCCGGGAAAAGGCACGGTAGGTGTGGAAATTCCAAACAGCGTTGCCCAGATGGTGAGTATCAGGGACGTTCTTGCTTCAAAAAAATACAGGGAAACAGATAAGCTTCTGCCCATTGCATTTGGAAAAACGATCGAGGGGGAAATCTACGTAGGCGACCTGGCAAAAATGCCTCACGTCCTTGTTGCCGGAGCAACCGGGTCAGGTAAGAGCGTAGGAATCAACACTATGCTTACAAGCCTACTTTACAAAAAGCATCCATCAGATCTTAAATTCGTACTAGTTGATCCGAAAAAAATTGAACTCAGCCTTTACACAAAGCTTAAAAAACACTTCCTCGCGACGTCATCGGATATAAATGAAAGTATTGTGACCAGTCCATCAAATGCCGTTTCCATTCTCAAAAGCGTGGAGATGGAGATGGAACAAAGATACGATAAGCTGGCAAACGCAGGTGTAAGAAATATAGAAGCGTACAATAAAAAACACGAGAATGGCGAACTCAGGAGCAATGATGTTTTACGTCACAGAAAAATGCCGTACATAGTCGTGGTAATAGACGAGCTTGCCGATCTGATGATTACAGCAAAGAGAGACATTGAGGAGCCTATCGCTCGTATTGCCCAGATGGCAAGAGCAGTTGGTATTCACCTGGTAGTCGCGACACAGAGACCGTCAGTGGATGTCATTACCGGTGTCATTAAGGCTAATTTCCCCGTTAGAATCGCTTACCAGGTAGCCTCTAAGATAGATTCACGGACCATTATCGATATGGGAGGCGCGGACAAGTTATTGAGAAATGGTGATATGTTATTCCTATCATCCAATTCACCTAAACCCATCCGAATCCAGAATGCATACATTTCTACGGAAGAGTGCGAAAAAGTCGTGGAATTCATCGGGGAACAGCAGGGATTCTCCCGTTCATATCTACTTCCATCGATAATAGAGCGAAGGACATTGGGTGGAGGCGGACTTGACGAAAGGGACGAGATGTTCGAGGATGCTGCCAGACTGGTTCTCAAGCTCCAGGTATGTTCCACATCGACACTTCAGAGGAGATTGAAGCTTGGGTATGCGCGCGCAGCCCGCATAGTCGATCAAATGGAAGATGCCGGAATTGTAGGACCTAACCAGGGAGCAAAAGGAAGAGAAATACTAATCGGTGAAGAAGACCTCGAGGGAATACTTCTCAGCTAATATCCTGCAATAATCAAAGGAGTAAGTCATTTTATTTCGGATAAAATGGACTAAACTTTAACTAAAAAAACCCCTATCTTTGTTAAATTCATAGACTAATTAAGCCTAAATGCATGTCAAGTAAGAAAAAGCAAAATGCTAATGTAAAGCGCTATCCCGTAGAACAATTTTTTTCAATCAGATCCATAACCGGTTTTTCACTTTCCCCTGACAATAAGAACATTTATTACATAACAAATACAACCGGATTACCTCAGATCTGGAGAATTCCATTTGGAGGAGGCTGGGCAGACCAGATTTCCCTATGGAATGACACGATAAAAGGGATTTCACATTATCCAAAAGCTGACCGGCTTATTTTCATTAGTGATGAGAATGGGAATGAGCAGACCCAGATATACAGTATGCCTTCTGACGGAGGAGAAGTAGTTTATGAATCCAAAGGATTTGAAGATTCACAGACATCAATTGTGACGTTTAACAAGAAAGGTGATAAATATCTTTTTTGCTCTAACAAAAAAGTACCACATAATTTCGAGACTTACATAAAAGATACAAAAACAGGTAAAAATAAACTTGTTTATTCATTCGAAGACCAATATCCAACGGTTGCGGAAGCCTGGAGCGGCAATGAAAAATATGTAGCATTTGCAAGATTTTATGGAAACATTAACCAGGACATTATTCTTTATGACACTGAGAAGAAAGAGTTAAAGTATGCTACTCAGCACGACCCCGAGATTACGATATTTAATTCGAACATTGAGTTTGATAAAAACTCCAAAGGGTTTTATTATATCTCAGATGAAGACCGCGAGTTCAAGGGTTTAAAGTATTATAACATTAAAAAAGATAAATCCGAGTGGTTTATTAAAGAGAAATGGGATATTGTTGATTATAAGTTTTCCAGCGATTACGAGTATCTTGCCTGGACAATAAATCAGAACGGGAGTACCATCCCCAAGCTGATGAATATGAAGACGGGCAAGACCATTAAGCTGAAATTGCCCAAGGGAAATTATTCATCCCTTAAATTCACAAAGGATAATAAAAATCTTGTTTTTATTTGTGATAATCCTCTGAATCCTGCAGACATCTATGTTTATAATTTTAAGACGCATAAAAACAGACAGGTAACTTTTTCACTTGTCGGCGGAATAGACAAGAAAGCTTATACGAAACCAAGAGACATATTTTATAAGAGTTTCGACGGTTTAAAGATCCACGGGTTGATGTATGTACCAAAAGGACTAAAGAAAGACGGTACAAATCCCGCTATTGTCTGGCCGCACGGCGGACCGGAATGGCAGGAAATGCATAATTTCAGCCGTTACCTGCAGGTGATGGCTAATGCAGGTTTTATCATTATTGCTCCGAATTTCAGAGGAAGTGTTGGATACGGTAAGACATTCCAGAAAAAAATATACAAAGACTGGGGGGGAGCGGAGTTTAAGGATGTTCTTGCTAGTGTCGAGTATCTAAAAAGCACAGGATATGTTGATCCAAAGAAGGTAGCCATCGTAGGAGGAAGTTTTGGCGGATTTATGACACTTACTTGCATTACAAAGGCTCCGGAGATATGGAAGTGCGCGATAGATGTTTTTGGCCCGTCGAATATGTTTACATTCCTAAATTCGATCCCTGAGCACTGGAAAGACGCTACAAGCCGCCTGGTAGGGGATGTGGAGAAGGACAAGGAGATGTTATTTGACAGATCACCAATTAATCACGTGGACAATATATTGTGTCCGTTACTTGTCATACAGGGAAAGCATGACCCAAGAGTTGTGGTTGAGGAGTCAGAGCAGATAGTGAATAAATTGCGGGAAAGAAATAAGCCTGTTGAATATATGCTGCTGGAGGATGAAGGACACGGTTTTACAAAGGTTAAAAATACAATAGACGTTTTTAAAAAGAATATCGAGTTTTTAGAAAAGCACTTGAGATAAATCAAATTATTCTCATGAAAACATTTAGAACATTTTCATTATTGTTATTAGTGGGTCTTATCGTCCTTGTAATGCATTCTTGTGCCGCATTTGACGATGAATGCTGTGAAGAGGACGTTATAGTTCCGCCTGATACAATAAAACTGCCTCCTGTGGTAATAAAAGAAGAGCAGGTTCCATACAGGGTTACTATTCAGATCGGGGCATTCAGGAATAAAGAGTATGCCGACGAGTTTTACCAAAAGGCAAAACAGACATTAAGTGGTAATGTTACATTAAGACTGGATTCTCTTGATGGTCTATATAAGATAGAGGTCGGAGATTTTGAAAATGTTCAGACAGCAAATGATTACCTGATAAATGTATCATCGAAAGGTTATCCCGATGCATTTGTCCATACAGTATCCAGGTAAGAAGTAATTTATAAAACAAGAGCATATAACTTAAGTGAGCAAAGGAAAGCTGGTCCTCGAAAACGGGGCAATATTTGATGGAGAGTTATTCGGCCATAAGGGAATTGCAGCCGGAGAAGTCGTATTTAATACCGCATTATGCGGATACCAGGAAATACTAACCGACCCGTCCTATTACGGACAGATCATAATAATGACATACCCTCTGATAGGGAATTACGGCACAAATGACACGGACATAGAATCCAAAAAAGTCCAGTCTTCAGGCTTTATCGTTGGAAGCTATGAAGATGAATGGAGCAATGCTGATGGAAAATCCTCCCTTGATGAATATCTTAATAAAAATAAAATTACCGCAATAACAGGAATAGACACCAGGGCTCTCACAAAAATGGTCAGGTCTGAGGGTGCAATGCGCGGAATGATCACAGGAGAGAAACTTTCTAATGAGAAACTCGTGGAAAAAGTTAAGGAACTGTCTCCAATGGCAGGTCAGGACCTGGTAAAATTTGTGACATCCAAAGAGAGTTATGAGCTTAAAGCTTCCAATCCTAAGTACCGGATAGCAGTATATGATTTCGGAATTAAGCAGAATATTCTCAGGGAGTTTCTGAAATTCGATACAGAGCTAAAGATATTTCCTGCCCAGACGGATTACAAAGAAATCCTTGATTACAAGCCGGACGGGATATTTCTCTCAAATGGTCCCGGAGACCCGGAAGCTGTAAAATACGGAATTGAAAATACTCAATCTCTTATGGATAAGGGTATTCCAATTTTTGGGATTTGCCTTGGTCACCAGCTAACAGCACTTGCTCTTGGGGCAAGCACATACAAGCTGAAATTCGGGCATAGAGGTGCAAATCATCCCGTCAAAAATAAGCTTATTAATAAGATAGAGATTACCTCACAGAATCACGGCTTCGCTGTGGATGAAAGTACGATAGATCCAGCGACAACCGAGATTACTCATACCAACCTGTATGATCAAACTAATGAAGGCATAAGGCATAAGAAGTACCCAGTAATGGCAGTACAGTATCACCCCGAGTCGTCTCCAGGTCCAAACGACAGTAAGTATCTGTTCACGGATTTTATGAAGCTGGTGGACAAACATAAAAACTAATATTCTCAATCGAGTTTAATGGAAGATAAGATCATCGATGGAAAGTTGATTTCCTCGCAGATAAAAGAAGAGATAAAATCCGAAACGGAGAAATTAAAATCTGAGAAGGGAATTACTCCCGGACTTGCATTTATACTTGTCGGAGAGGACCCTGCTTCGGTTGTTTATGTGCGAAGTAAAGGAAAAGCTTGCGAAGAGCTGGGATTTCATTCAGTAACCGAGAAACTTGATGCTGAGACAAGTGAGGATGAGCTGTTATCTTTAATCGACAAGTTCAATAAAGATCCTAAGATTCACGGAATACTGGTACAACTGCCTTTACCAAAGCACATTGATGAAGAAAAGGTGATCGAAGCCATTGATTACAAGAAGGACGTGGATGGTTTTCACCCGCAGAATATCGGAAGGATGACGATAGGAGCAAACGCGTTTATTTCCTGTACACCTTATGGTATTGTGGAGTTATTATCACGTTATGGGGTCGAGACAAAGGGAAAAGACGTGGTTGTAATAGGAAGAAGCAACATAGTTGGGAAACCTGTAGCTAACCTGATGCTGAGGAAGGAATATAACTCTACAGTAACCGTATGTCATAGCGCGACAAAAGACCTCAAATCGCACGTAAAAAATGCAGATATTCTCATCGCTGCCATTGGACGGGCTAATTTTGTTACTGCTGATATGATCAAAGAAGGAGTGGTAATAATTGATGTGGGAATCAACCGAATAGAAGACATCTCTAAGAAATCCGGATACAGGCTGGCAGGTGATGTGGACTTTGAAGGCTGTTTACCTTTATGCAGTAAAATAACCCCGGTTCCGGGCGGTGTCGGTCCAATGACTATCGCAATGCTGATGAAAAATACATTAGAATCAGCCAAAGGAACCATCTACTAAAATAAACATCCCGAAATGAATTACCTCGAAATAGAGATTAAATCTCCAGCCGAAAAATTCGAGGAAATTTCTACTCGCCTTTACGTAGCAGGCATTCAAACCATCCTCGAAGAAGAGAACTCACTTAAGTTTTATCTGCCTGAAGAAGATTGGGGAACAATAGAAAACCTCGATAGCGAGCTATTTTCCGAAGGATTAATTTCCGAGGGTGATTTCACGGTTAAAAAATTTGAAAATAAAAACTGGAACGAAGAATGGGAAAAATCCATTCAGCCTGTAATAGTAGATGACAGGTTTATCATTCACACATCTTGGAATAAGAAAGACATTGAAGATACTAAAAATAAAATTCTTATCGAGATCGATCCTAAAATGGCTTTTGGGACGGGGCATAACGAGACTACACAGCTTGTGCTTGAGATGATGTCCAGGTACTTCACAGGTATGGAAAAAAAGATGCTTGACTATGGGTGCGGAACGGCAGTCCTTGCAATTGGCGGGATAAAATTGGGACTTGCAAAGGCAGTTGCAATAGACATAGATCCTGAAGCTATTGAGAACGCAGAGAAATATGTAAAAGTAAATGGTGTACAGGATATGATAGAGCTTATAATTTCTGATATTGGAGATATCAGTGAATATGGTTTTGACATAATCTGCGCGAACATCATACGAAGCGTCATAGAAAAGAATTTGCAGGAGATAAAGAGAAAATTAGTACCCGGTGGAATGCTTTTGATATCAGGAGTTTTGATAGAAGAGGAAAAGCCCATTGTTAATAGCCTCATAGATGCGGGGTTTCAGATAAAGAAAATTATTCATAAAGCCGAATGGATAGGAGTATATGCAACCTATTAAGAAGGGAAATCTTTACGATGGAGCAGAGGCTGCTGCAACCAAATTCGAACAGTTTGATGAGATATTAGAGTCAGGAGATTTTTTAATAGAAAGGATAATTTCTTCCGGACAGTTTACCCCTGAAGGAAAATGGCTTATGCAGGACCGGGATGAGTGGGTGGTGTTA
>JAEYVS010000042.1 GCA_023429265.1 Bacteroidota bacterium
AATATAACTAATAGCCTAAATAGTAACAATGTAATTAATTTCTGAATAATATCGAAGAATCACCATAACTCAGAAAACGGAAGTTATTTTGGAGAGCGTATTCATATGCTTTTTTCCAGTCATCCCCTAGAAATGCCGCAATGAGAAGAAGAAGTGTACTTTTTGGCTGATGGAAGTTCGTGATCAAAACATCTGTAAAAACAAACTTAAAGCCGGGAACTATCATTATCCCGGTCTGAGCGGAAATTTGGTCATTCTGAGTAGTTTTCAGGTGATTTTTGAGTATTTCGAGGGCTTTTTGAGCATTTATTGGCGTATTTTGACTAAAATAAGGTTGAAATTGTTCAATATCTGCATCAGCTTTATTATTAAGGATATTACCAGCAATGTAAGGCAGGCTTTCCACTGTTCGAAGTGAAGTAGTACCCACACAGATCACCGTCATATTCTTTGCAATTGCATCCGATAAAGCATCGATCGTTGCTCTTGGAATGGTAACAAATTCATTATGCATAATATGATCCCCGATAAGTTCGGATTTTACAGGCTTGAATGTACCGGCTCCAACGTGCAGTGTGACTTTCGCGGTTTCGATCCCCTTCTGATTTAATGAGGAGAGGATTTCATCAGTAAAATGCAGTCCGGCTGTAGGGGCGGCGACAGAACCTTCCTGCTCTGCATATACTGTCTGGTAGCGGGTTTTATCTGAATCTTCTGCTTCACGTTTTAGATATGGCGGAATTGGCATCTCACCCAAGGAGGCCAGCACATCGGAAAAAGCTATGCCGGTATCCCAGGAGAAGAGTATTATGTGATTGTCCTCATCGCGCCGAAGGTATTCGGCTGAGAGTGTAAATTCATAATCAACTGTTTTTATTGAACTCGAAAGTTTCTCGCCTGTGTCGTGTTTCCATTTACGGAGGTTACCTACCATCGCCGTCCAATCGCAATTATGTTTGGACTGTAATGCCTGTTCAATGGATTGTCCGAATGGTTCAAGGCAGAGAATTTCAATCGACTTGCTCCCGGGCTTTTCAAAAATGATACGCGCTTGAATTACTTTTGTATCATTAAAAATGAGAAGTGAATTATCCGGTATAACATCAACGATGTTTTTAAAAACACTTTCAGAGATATTGCCATCCTTATAGATGAGCAGTTTAGACTCATCGCGATTTTCTAGCGGGAAGCGGGCTATTTTTTCGTCAGGGAGCTCATACGAATAATCTTCTATCCTGATCTTTTGGGGATCGGTCATTTCAGATCTATCTTCATTTCATAATGAGGGCCTATATGAGGTATGTCAAACTCAGGAGATATTACATCGAAACCAAACGTACGGTAAAATCCCGTAGCGGAAGTTCGGGCATTGCACCACAAATAATCTATGTTATTTTCCTTGAGCACCCGTATACCCGCGTCCAGTATGCGTTTACCAAAACCTTTGCCCTGGTATTCCGGGTTCGTAGCCATGCTCCTGAGCCGGTAACCTTCGCCTTCAAAGCCTTCTTTATTTTCTTTGTAAAAGGAAGCTATGGAGATAAGATTATTTTCTTCGAAAAGCCCGAGGTGAAAAGTAGTTTCATCCTCATCGCCGGGGAAGATGCCTTCCTCCATCGGCCTGCCCGGACGAAGCACGGACATTCTGAGAGGTAGGACTTCTTTAATGTTACATTTTTTTATTTCCATATGGTAACTAAAATCCCGATATTATTTATTATTTACAAGTACCTTTCCGTAATCCTTTATGGAAAAAAAGAGATCATTCCCGCTGACCACCATTGAAGTAGATACCGGGAGACCGGAATATTCAAGCGCAGAAGCGACCCAGGTATTGCAGGTGTTAAACAGGTGGTAATCTCCGTTAGCTTTATAGAAGTAAATTATGTTTCCACGATTTTCGAGAAGTTGGGATTGGTTATTTTCTTTCCTAAATGTATCTCCGATGTAGCGGCTTAGTTTTCTGAATTCCTCACGGGTCAGGTGAAACGCTATACAGTATGTAAAAGTCTCATAATATGTTTCTACGGGTATGTTGAATGTTCTGATCTTTAATGCGGATGATGTAGGTGAAAATAATGCCCTCGCGGCAAGAGACAGGTCGATGCCTGGGATTCGGTAATATTCTTCATCTCCCCAGCCGATATCGAGATATTCATTTCCTGCGAAGTCTTTTATTTCAGGTATGTCGTCTTCTGAGATGTCGCTGAGTTTTAATATTATCCCGGTGTGCCACCCCTGGTTCAGTACATATACTGTGTAAGGGAAATTCTCCGTAGAATCTCTCGCAGAAAATTCCTCTGAAGAAGAGCATCCGGATGAACATCCTGCAAGGCAGATAAAACTTAATATTATGATAATGCGAAATGACATATTGAAATCTAAGAGATTTAGTAATTTAATACAACAATATCCGCTTATTAGAAATTCAAATGGCTCGTAAATAATGATAAATAACCGTAATTTGTGATATTATGGACAATCCACCATTTAAAATAGGTTTTGGGTATGATATTCACCGTTTTGCCGATGACCGGAAATTCATTCTCGGCGGTGTAGAAATTCCTCACAAAAAGGGATTAGCGGGGCATTCGGATGCGGATGTACTTCTTCATTCCTTATGCGATGCAATTTTAGGAGCGGGAGGATTTGAGGATATCGGGCATCAATTTCCGAATAATGATCCTAAATTCAAAGACATATCGAGCCTTGTACTTCTGGAAGAGTGTTACAAGCTCATCAGCAATGATGGCTGGAAGATCGGAAATACGGACACGATGGTTATACTTGAGGTTCCAAAAATATACCCGCACATTCCTGAAATGAAAGAAAAGATCTCATCGATAATTAAATGTGAAGCGGTTTCCATAAAAGCTACTACGAATGAAGGGCTGGGGTCTTTAGGACGTGAGGAAGGCTGTGCTGCCTACTCAGTAGTGATGCTCTATAAATAAAGCAATATGGATATATTATTTTATTTAGATAATCTTGACGCGTTTTTGTTCTCATTCTTTAATGGGACACTGGCGAATCCGGTCTTCGACCGGTTTATGCCTTTCATTACTGAGACTAAGCATTGGTACATATTTTATGTATTAGTTGGGTTATACCTTCTTGTATTTGGGGGACCGAGGGGGAGAGTGCTGGTAATCACCGCCATAATCCTCGTCACTTGCAGCGACCAGCTGTCGGGATTTTTAAAGGAAGTATTTCACAGGGTTCGTCCCTGCCATTCCCTGCCAAATGTGAATCTGCTGGTAGGGTGTACGGAATCATATTCATTTCCATCGAACCACGCAGTGAATAATTTTGCGGGTGCATATTTATTTACATACTTTTATCCAAAGCTAAAATGGTGGTTCTACACAGGTGCAATAATCGTAGCAATGTCACGGGTTTTCTGCGGGGTGCATTACGTTTCTGATGTGGCTGCAGGCGCTGCCATTGGAATTCTTATAGGGATGGGCATTGTTTACTTATGGAAACTGGTCAACGAAAGGTTTAAAATTCTCAAAGCTTGAACATCCGTAAATTACTCACAAACAAATATTCGATCTGCATAATGGCAGGGATGTGCTTCGGCTTATCCTTTCCCCCGGTTAATTTATATTTCCTGGTATTCATTGGGTTTGCGTTATATGCGTATATTGTCACGACGGCGGAAACATACAGGCAAGTGATATTCAGGACGTACGTGATATTCCTCGTATGGGAGATGATAGCAATTTCGTGGATAGGATTGAGTGGTTTTACAAAGCCGATCTATTTCCAGGTGATAGGCGGATTGCTCACAGGGGTACTGCATCCGATCTTTTATTTTTTACCTCCCACGATAATTTTCTTTTTTATTGCGCGAAACGTAAAGTTCAAAAAGCACCAGGAGCTCATACTTTTATTCCTGCCGCCCATATGGATAGCATTTGAATACCTTCAGATACTTAATGAGTTTACATTTCCCTGGCTTTCGCTGGCATACACTCAGACATATAACCTGAGTAAGATACAATACATTGAGATAACCGGGATGTACGGAATCTCTCTCTGGATATGTGTCATAGGGTTGATGCTTTTTTATGGTTACAGGAGGATATCGAGAAAAAAATGGCAGCTGAAAAGCCGGCAGACAGTCACTTTCGCAGCTATGATTGTTTTGGTGTATTTTCTGCCGAATATATATGCGATGGTAACTTCCTCATATGATAAGTACACTCAGAACTTCGATGACGGAAAATTACCCGTCGGCATAATCCAGCCGAATAAGAACCCCTGGTTTAAGTGGGATTCGGATCACTTTGAGATTACAAAGGAGTATGTAGGGCTTATGGAAAAGTCTTCACAGATGAAGCCGAAACCGGAACTGATAATACTGCCCGAAACATCACTTCCATATGTGATGAGGATGCCGATCAATGAATCGAAACATATGTTCATAAAAGAATTCGTTGTGACCAGCGGAATTCCTGTGCTGATTGGAACACCGGACATTTTGTATTATCCGGATTCGGGATATGTACCGCCTGATGCGAGGGTATTTTCGGATGGTGAGAAGTATGACATATTTAATTCCGCCGTCCTGGTAGAAAAAGGTGTAAAGAGGGAAGAGTACCAGACTCACGATAAGTTTAAACTGGTGATTGGCAGCGAAAGGATGCCGTACCAGGACAAAGCTCTTTTCCTGCAGGATTTTATTAAGTGGTCTGTGGGACTGAGTAATTTTCAAATAGGGAAGGATACGGTGGTATTTAATCTCGATGACAAATATGAATTTAACACCGCAATTTGTTATGAATCGGTATTCCCGAATTTCATCAGGGAATATGTCGACAGAGGTTCGGAGTTCATTGTGATAATAACCAATGACGGATGGTGGGGAAAATTATTCGGGACTTACCAGCATAATCAGTACGCAGTATTCCGCTCCATTGAGAATAGACGGTGGATCGCAAGAAGCGCAAACACGGGTATTTCCTGCACAATAGATCCTTACGGGAATATGTACGATGCCACTCCCATAAACGAAAGGGTTGTCTTTAATACTGAAATAGGTATAAGGAAAGAGAAGACCTTTTACACAAAACACGGTGATATCCTGGCAAACGTAATGCTATTCCTTATGTTGTCAGGTTTTGCATACGCAATTATTTTGAAGTACAGGAACAAGAAAAAAACTACATTAGAGTCCTGAGGCAAATTCTTTTGCTTCTTCCTGGGTTTTGAATAAACCTATCCTCACTCTGTAATAGATACCTTTCTCTCCGAGGTCTGCTTCTTTGACCGCAACCGTTTTACCGTTTGCTTTTATTTGCTTTGCTTTACTGTCTGCAACGGATTTATCTTTGAATGAACCGGTTTGAATATAGAAACCTTCCGAAGTTCTTACATAGACAATCTTCAGTTGATTGTCCGGAATTATCTCCTCGCCTGAAGGTGGAGATGAAGAAGGTGAAGTGGAAGCAGGAGGATTTTGAGTTTGCTCCGATTTATTTGGTGTTTCCTCAGATTTTTTTTCTTCAACCGGTGGGGGAGTATTTTTTACTTCTCCGGGTGTCTCGTTATTATTCTGAGCAGTATTATCCGCATTATTAACCGGCGGCGGTGTGACAAAATAGTTATATAAAAACACTACCAGGATAATAAGAGCGATAAAACCTATGATCATCCATAGAGTCTTTTTAGAGCTTCCTTCTTTCTTCTCGTACATCTCTCTCCGCTTTTGCATCCTTTCCTGGTATGTTTCCTGTTTAACAGGAGGAATGGGATTAACAGGGGGCTGCATCTGGCTCTCCCCGGAAACCGGCGGCGGTGTGAAACTATCTGCTGTTACCTCGCTTTTTGTCACGAATACATCTTCAAAGCTTTTAGGTTCTTCTATGGGATTGTAGTTTTCGACAGGATTCTGTTGTAAATTTTCAACGTCTTCGTTAATCAGAATGTCATTCCCGGTCAGGTCTTCATCAGGTCTGAGAGGTGTGTCAATTTCATCCGAAGTCACTATCGGATCAAAGTTATCTTCAATTGCAGGTTTATGTTCCAGCGAATGGTCCTGAGGAAATGAATTTCTCTCGATCTCCTCCTTAATATCATTAGTTATGTCAGAAATTTCATTTTGCACCGGCTGTTCATACGTTATTTCTTTAACATTCTCCTTTTCGGTATT
>JAEYVS010000115.1 GCA_023429265.1 Bacteroidota bacterium
AAACACAGCCTAATTCATTGAATTTCAGTAAAAATAGAGTTAGTTTAGTTTAATTGTATTTAATTTAATTTGGCGAGATACGCTTTCTTTATGCCCGATAAAAACAGTAACTTAGCTAACGACGATAAAAAGAAAAATTCTTCGGGGGATGGTAAATCCCCGTCACCTGACCGCGGAAACAGACGAAGACCCACATTCAGAAAAAGACGATCCGGACATTATAATGTGAATAAAAACCGGGACGATGAAGCAAATCCCGAAGAAAAGAGTTCATCACCGGGTGAAAAACAACAGGTAAAAACTCATTCAAGACCCCAGAATAAAACTCCCAGGTTAGTACCTTCCAATAAATCGGTTTCGGTTGTAATTCCACTATATAATGAAGAGGAATCACTAAAAGAACTTTCGTATAAGCTTTACCAGGTATTGGACGGGATGAACTGTAATTATGAGGTGATATTCATCGATGACGGAAGTACGGACAGCTCATATAAGAAGATCCAGGAGATAAATTCCAAGAACAGCAGGTTCCACTGCATTAAGTTCAGACGCAACTATGGCAAGTCAGCCGCCCTCGCTGCCGGTTTTAAAGAGGCAAAAGGCGACATAGTCATAACAATGGACGCTGATCTACAGGATGATCCTGATGAAATTCCGGAGCTAATCAAAAAGCTCAATGAAGGATATGATCTCGTATCAGGGTGGAAAAAAGTACGCTATGATCCCTTCATTAAAAAATATACATCGAAATTTTTTAATTTCGTGACATCAAAGGTGTCGGGCATCAGTCTTCACGATTTTAACTGCGGGCTGAAGGCATATAAGAAAGATGTAGTAAAGAGTGTTCAGATATACGGTGAAATGCACAGGTACGTACCGGCGCTGGCTTTTCTCGCGGGATTTAAGGTGACTGAAAAACCCGTAAAGCATCACGCGAGGAAATACGGCGTCACTAAGTTCGGAGCAAGCAGATTTTTAAATGGCTTCCTGGATTTGATGACTGTAGTATTCACATCAAAGTTTATGAGCAGGCCGCTTCATTTATTCGGAATTCTAGGCATACTGAGCTTTATCTGTGGTTTCCTGATAATGACATATCTCACTGTAATGAAATACGCCGCGGGAATGTCCATCAGCGACAGGCCTTTATTCCTGGTAGGGATATTATTCACGATTGTTGGTGTACAGTTTTTAACGCTTGGATTAATAGCCGAGATGATAACGAAAACCACTTCCCGGGAAGCGGATTATCTGATCGAATCAAAAATATAAACCGATTTAACTCTCGAAGTAACCTCATATGGATTTTTCAAAAGTCAGCAATAAGGCGCGAATTGGAAACAATGTAAGCATCGGAGAATTTACCATCATCAATGACGATGTAGAAGTAGGCGACAATTGCGTAATAGGAAGCAGTGTTGTATTAGAAAACGGCGCGAGAATAGCAAATAACGTAAAGATTGGCCACGGAACGATAATAGGAGGTGCGCCGCAGGACCTGAAATTCGAAGGTGAGTTAACCACTGCTGAAGTAGGTGAAGGTACAACAATACGGGAATATACGACAATAAACCGGGGTACGAAGCACAGCGGCACAACAAAAGTAGGCAAGAACTGCTTTATAATGAGCTATGTACACGTGGCTCACGACTGCGTAATAAATGACAATGTAATAATCGCAAATGCCGTTAATATGGCGGGACACGTTGAGATCGATGACCAGGTATTTGTTGGAGGGCTGGTAGCCTTGCATCAGTTCATTAAACTGGGAAAACACATTATGATCGGTGCAGCGTGTAAGGCTGTAAAGGACGTTCCTCCGTACATACTCGCGGGTAATGAGCCTCTGAAGTACGAGGGAGTGAACATAGTGGGTTTGAGGAGAAAGGGATTTACGAATGAGCAGATAGGAACCATACGTGATGCGTATGATACGATCTACCGTTCCGGGTATAATGTGTCGGACGCGGTGAAAAAGATAGAATCGGAAATGGAAAAGACCCCCGAGATCAACGAGATATTAACTTTCATTAAAAACAGTACAAGAGGCCTCCTTAGAGGTTAAAACAGAGGCCAATATAATGTCAGCCAGCAGCAAAGATAATAAGCACGTAACCACGAAGGTCCTTAAGCAGATGAAAGAGCGGGGCGAAAAGATCGCCATGCTTACTGCGTACGACTATATGACAGGAAAATTCCTGGATGAGTGCGGAATAGAAATAATACTGGTAGGGGATTCGCTGGGTAATGTAATACAGGGATATGAGACGACTATCCCCGTAACGCTTGATGAGATGGTATATCATACTAAGATCGTGAAGAAGGGTGTAAAGAACGCAATAGTGGTAGGGGATATGACATTTATGAGCTACCAGATAGGTACCGAAGATGCAATAAGGAATTGCGGTATGATGATGAAGCTAACGGAGTGTGATGCTGTAAAGATGGAAGGCGGAAAACACATTACGGAAACCGTAAGACGGGTAGTAGAGATAGGAATTCCTGTTATGGGGCATCTTGGATTGACGCCGCAGTCCATACACGAATTCGGCTCGTATAAGACAAGAGGCAAAAGCGAAGAAGAAGCGGAGCAGATATATGAAGACGCGATAGCCCTGGAGAAGGCCGGATGTTTTTCGATAGTCCTGGAGAAAATTCCAATGGAGCTGGGGAAAAAGGTTTCAGAGGCAATTTCAATCCCAACAATCGGCATTGGCGCAGGTCCGTATTGCGACGGTCAGGTACTGGTATTACAGGATATGCTGGGGATGAATGAAGAATTTAAGCCGAGATTTGTAAGGAGGTATATGAATTTAGCCGAGGAGATGAGAAAGGCAGTCGGGTCATACATAAAGGATATCAAGAGCGGAGATTTTCCTACTAAAGAAGAAAGCTACGAATAAACTTCTGATTTACTTTCCGTTAGAATTGAAACTACGGTAAAATATTTGTGATAAATTCATTGTTAAAAAATTATATTTATATTAATTTATTCTGTAATAATAAATGGGTAGAAAATACAGAGAACTAAACGAATTACTTGTATCAAGTAAAAAGATCGTTATTACTACCCACGTTATTCCTGACGGCGATGCCATTGGAAGTTCGATGGCAATGAAATCGTTCCTTGAAAAGAATTATAAAAATCCTGTAGTTATCAATCACTCTCCAACACCGGAGAACCTGAAGTTCCTCGACCCGGATGAGAGCATAAGGGTATTTGAAGATGACCAGACGGAGAATGAACAATTAATTTCAGAAGCTGATCTCATAATATTGCTGGATACGAATGAGTATTCCCGTACACGCTCGATGGAACAGCGATTGATAAATTCACCTGCAAAAAAGCTTTGCATAGACCATCACCAGGATATGCAGTCAGAGAAATTTGACCTTGTAATATCTGATACGGAATCTCCATCGACCTGCCAGATAGTATATGACTATCTGATAACAGAACACCCGGACACGATCGATAAAAAGATCTCTGAGGCTCTATATACAGGGATAATTACTGATACTGGTTCATTCAGATATCCCAGGACAACAGAAGAGACATTTCTCAGCTGCGCTGAGCTTGTTCGCAGGGGAGCGGATCCGGTTTGGATATATGAAAAGATATACAATGAGAACAGTATTAATAAGATAAGGCTTATGTCGAGATATGTGAGCAGCTTTGAGTTTCATTACAATGACAGATTAGGATTAGGAATGCTGACGGCAGAAGATTTCGCGGAGACCGGGGCAGATCAGACAGACATAGAGGGATTTTCGAGTATAATGATGAGCATAAAGGGAATTGTGGCAAGCATTATGCTTGTGGAGCTCCCGCACAGCATTAAAATATCATTAAGGTCGAAAGGTGACATACCGGTAAATGAAATAGCTAAACAATTTGACGGAGGCGGCCACAGAAACGCGGCAGGAGCTTCGTATTATCAGGGGAACATACAGGAGTTAAAGACAAAAGTATTGTCAGTTGCTAAAAATTACATTTAATAAATAAATTTTTTCGAAATGAAAGTTACCTACAGTAAAGGATTACCAAAAGCAGACGCATATATGTTTTTATGCTTTGAAGACGGCAAAAAGCTAAAAGACAGGCTTGAAGATATTCAGAAGCTTCTTGGAGTAAAATTCCAGAAAGAAAGTATTGAGGATTTTCACGGGAAAGATACCGAAAGCGACCTGCTTTATGCCGATGGTAAAAGGATCATCATATCAGGGGTTGGCAAAAGGGATAAATGCGATCTTGAAAAGCTCAGACGAGCGTGTTCAAGAGGGATAAGAATAGCCGGTACTCTGAAGGTGGATACTGTAGCAATCCAGATATTCGATGAGGATTTTAACGGATGCAGCTTTGAGGATATTGCCATCGCGCAATCTGAAGCCTGCCTGATGAGACTTTACAGGTTCGACAAATACTACACCAGCAAAGAGTATGAAAAGATAGAGCTCAAAGAACTGACATTCTTTGCGGACAAGAATAGCAAGCATCATAAGGATTTTGCCGAAGGTGTAAAGGCAGGTCATATCCTGGGTGAATCAACGAATCTTGCGAGGGACCTTGGAAATGAGCCATCGAATGTAGCATACCCCAAATATGTAGCCGATTTCATAAAGAAGCGAGGAGCAAAGCTCGGATATAGCGTAAAGGTATTGGGCAAGAAGGAGCTTGAGAAACTTAAAGCGGGATTAATTCTTGGTGTGGCGAAAGGAAGCATTTTCGAGCCTCAATTCGCGATAATGGAATACAAGGGTGGAAGCTCAAAAGATAAACCTTATGTATTGGTAGGTAAAGGTGTAACATTTGACTCTGGCGGCATATCCATAAAGCCCTCCGGAGGAATGGAACAAATGAAGATGGATATGTGCGGAGCTGCTTCAGTAATCGGGGCATTCGATGCAATTGCAAGATTGAAATTAAAAGCGAATGTTATCGGACTTGTACCGCTTGTAGAGAATATGCCGAGCGGAACTGCATTCCGACCGGGCGACATATTGACGGGGATGAATGGAATCACTGTTGAGGTTCAAAATACGGATGCCGAAGGAAGGCTGATATTAAGTGACGCACTTGCTTACGCGGAGAGATACAAGCCCAAATATGTTATCGACCTTGCAACATTGACGGGAGCGGCTGTGATAGCTCTTGGTCATTATGCAACAATAGCTGTTTCAAATAGTGACGAGCTGACGGGAAAACTAATGAAAGCCGGGGAAAAAACATATGAAAGAGTATGGGAGCTTCCATCGTGGGATGAGTATGACAGGCTGATAGACTCCGATGTAGCCGACATAACAAATGTAGGAAAAGGCAGGCAGGCAGGTTCGATAGTAGCGGGTATGTTCCTGAAGCGATTCGTTAAGGATTATAAATGGACTCACCTGGACATAGCAGGAACCGCGATGAACAACAAAGCAGAAAATTACATTCCGGCACAGGCTACAGGCGTTGGCGTGAGATTATTAACCGAATTTATCAGGGAAGACCTTAGAAGTTAATATAAAATATGTTATAATATACAGGTTTATCTATTTAATTATAGATAAACCTTTTTTATTTTAAGTAAACATTAAAAGAAAAGGAAACGGATGAAGATATTTATCAGTGCATTACTATGCTTATGTTTATTTGCAGCAACTTCTGCACAAATGGCGGAAGGTGAAACGGATCAACATAATACGGACGGGTTCCGGCTTGGAAATGACATACTTGCGCAAGACAGGGCAGACCTTATCAGCGGAAAGAACATTGGGATAATTACCAATACCAGCGGTGTGACTTCTGACGGACGGCTATTTGTGGATGTATTATTAGAGAGAGATGATGTAGGAAGTATTAAAGTATTCAGCCCGGAGCACGGATTTGAGATAGATGACAGGGATGTGAATTATGTTACTCAAAAGGGATTCAGTGTTGTATCGTTATATGGTAATAAGAAGAAACCTTCACGCGGTGACCTGTCAGATGTGGATGTATTGATATACGACATACAGGATGTCGGGGCGAGGTTTTACACCTATATTAATACTATGTTTTATTGCATGGAGGCTGCTACGGAGAATGGAGTAAAATTCGTGGTGACTGACAGGCCAATCATACCGGACGCTAATTATGTGGACGGGTTTATGCTGGAGGATAACGTGAAATCCTTTGTTGGGCTGCTGGATATTCCCATTGCATACGGGATGACCAGCGGGGAGCTCGCGAGATTCATTAACGGGGAGTATCTGAATAATACCTGCGACCTGGAGATAGTTCAGATGGAAGGATACAGCCGTTCCAAGAAATATGAAGACCTGGGAATCACCTGGGTAAAGCCCTCTCCGAGCATGTATTTTCCATCAACGGCGGAAACTTACCAGGGGACGTGTTTATTCGAGGGAACGAACTTCGCAGAAGGAAGGGGTACTGACAGACCATTTGAATATGTGGGCGCGCCATACTGCAACGGAGCAACGTTGAAAGAAGCAATGGACAAATATGGATTTGAGGGAGTGACTTTTGAGGCGATAGAGTTCACACCATCATCCATCACAAGCCCGTCTAATCCTCCGAAGTACGTAGGGCAGAACTGCAGCGGGGTATTCATAAATGTGACGGATAAAAGTAAATTCGAGCCGGTGAAGGTTGGGATTGCTATGATAGTAGAGCTTTATAATAATTTTCCCGGGTTTGACTGGAGGAATGATAATTACATAGATAAGCTGTCAGGTACAAAAAGCCTTAGACAGATGGTGTCGAATGGTTCTTCATATGAGGATTTAATCGCATATTATTCCGGTGGCGTGGAGCAATTTAAACAGGTACGAGAGAAATATCTGATATATAAATAGATATTCAACAAACATAGAAACTTCTAAAAGCCCCTAAAATAGGGGCTTTTTTTATGTCCAAAAATTTCGTTCAATATTATCAAAATAGGTATTGACATTCGAATTAATTCTACTTAATTTTATCGTACTGAAAGGTACGATATTTTGAAAAATAAACATTAAGGAGCAACAGATGGAAAACAGAAAAAAGAAATTCATAATATTTCCATAAGATTTAAAAAAATAACACCCCAAATTAATTTAAAAATAAGTCTCCTGAAGGAGCGAACAACATGAAACACTTAAAACTAATTTTAAACATAATTCCGATGCTTTTGATAGCAGGGAATTTATTTGCCTCTTCCTGGACCCCTCTGGGAAGCGGAATGAACGGTGACGTCAATGCGGTCACCGAATACAACGGCAGCATAATCGCGGGCGGTGAGTTTACTACTGCCGGCGGAAACAGCGCAAAATACATAGCCCGGTGGGATGGACAACAATGGTCTCAAATGGGTGATGGATTCAACGATACAGTATATGCTCTGGCAGTGTATAACGGTGAATTATACGCAGGCGGAGAATTCACTTTTTCCGGCAGTACATTTATCAGGTACATATCAAAATGGAACGGAATAAACTGGGTAAGCGTCGGTAATGGAGTAAATGATGAAGTAAAAGCCCTTGGTATTTACAATAATTCATTGATAGCAGGTGGTTCTTTTACGAATGCAAGCGGTTCCGGCGCAAATTACATTGCAAAGTGGAATGGAGCATCGTGGTCAGGGCTTGGAAACGGAATGAACGACCAGGTATTTGCTTTGACAGTATATAATGGAAACCTTGTAGCCGGGGGCCGGTTCAGCGCTGCGGGAAGCATAAGCGCAAGTAATATTGCAGGATGGAACGGATCTATCTGGACATCACTTGGCGGCGGAGTAAATGACAGAGTGTATGCTTTGGCATCATATAATGGAATGCTGATAGCAGGCGGAGAATTTACTTCAGCCGGAAGCAGCTCCGCGAGCTATATGGCAAAATGGAACGGCAGCAGCTGGAGCGGATTCTCAAGTGTAGAGGACAGGGTATATGCTTTTACTATATATGAGAATCAATTAGTAGCAGCAGGACAATTCAGAAATATTGAAGGAGTAAGCGCAAACAGGATAGCAAGATGGAACGGATCACAATGGGCATCATTTGGCTCCGGAATGGACAATAAAGTAGAAGCCCTGACAGTGATAGGGAATTCTTTAATAGCCGGTGGAGAATTTTTCCAGGCAGGTGGAAATCAGTCCCGTAGAATAGCTGCATGGAATTACAGCTCGACATCGATAACACAAACAGGTAATACAATTTCAGATACTTATGTATTGGCACAGAATTACCCAAATCCATTCAATCCATCAACATCGATAGAATTCAGCATTCCTGCAAAGGGACACGTAAGCCTGAAGATATTCGATCTTTCCGGAAAAGAAGTGCAGAGTCTCGTGGACAGAGAATTAAACCAAGGTCAGTACAGCTTTAATTTCGACGCATCCGGACTGACAAGCGGAGTATATTTCTACAGCTTAAAGTCAGGTAGTTTTGTTGAAACAAGGAAAATGACATTAATTAAATAAATGATGACAAAATTTAAAATGAGTAAGGAAAAACAAACAATGAAAAATCCAATTCAGGAATTACAGGGATCATATTCTAAGACTGCATTTTACATTATGGGATTACTCGGGTTCTTTTTAATCCTCGGTTTCTTATTCTCAGGATGCAGCGATGCCTCTACAGTGACAGGAAGCAATACCGGGATAACAGGAAATACTGATGATAATACAACGATCAGCACAAAGGTGGAAGGCCAGAATGACGATCCAAACGGAACATTGAACATAACTGAAGCAAAGTTCTTATTAAGAGATGTGAAATTCAGACGCACAGACGGCACAGAAGGTGAAGTCAAGGTAGGACCCATCGTAATTAATCTCGATCTTTCGGGCAGTGTAAAGGTAAGCGTAAGCGGAAAGATACCGGCGGGCACATTTAACAGGCTTAGATTTAAAATTCATAAGGTGGAAGACTTTGAGACATCGCCTGACCCGGAATTTAAAGAAGGAACGAGCGGAAGCCAGAGATATTCACTCATTGCAAAAGGAACATACAACGGATCTGCATTTGTATTCAAGTCCAGAAAGTCACTTAACATGGAATTAGCATTGCAGGCTCCGTTCACGCTCGAAGAAGGGCAGGACATTAATGTAACAATTGTAATAGACCCTTACCAGTGGTTCAGAGGCGGCAGTGATTTTCTTGATCCAAGGATCGAGGATAATGAAGACGAAATCGAAGATAACATCAAAGATGCATTCAGGAGAGTATTTTTAGATAACAACTTAAACGGATAACAACCTAGTACCTTCCCCCATAACCAGGGTACCCTGCTGCGTTTCGCAGGGTATCCTTTTAAAAAAGAAGATGATGATGAACACAAATACAAGAATAATCAGCGTAGTAGTGGAGAAAGGGAAAATTAATAATATTTATTACCCGCACTTTGTTGCTTATTTTAACGGGGGCAGCGCAAAAATATCGCTCGACAGAAAAATGACCGAAGGGGAACTTCCCCCGGAATCAACACATATGATAATGGACTGGGCGAGAAGAAACTATGACTTGCTGGAAAAAAAATGGGTAAACATAATTGGTCATACACACACTAAATAACAAATTACAAAAATGAAGGAATTAATATCGGAGCTGGAAGGACTGGGGTTCACGAACTACGAGGCAAAGGTATTTGTTTCCCTGATGAAGGGCTTTAACATGTCAGCGCCTGAGGTAGCAGAGGATTCAAAAGTGCCGAAGAGCTCAGCATACGATATCCTTAAGATATTTGCAGAACGGGGATACTGCAACGAGATACAGACACCGTCAAAGATACGGTATGAGATAGTGGCACCGGATATAGTGAAAGGAAAGATCAGCAATGAATTGACATATGCATATGATCACAAAAAAGAACTATTGGATTCTTCCTTTGATAAGTTATCTACATTGTTTAAATCAAATGTTGGTTCTGATGGAATTACCGACGTCGAATTAATAAGAGGATTCAATAAGTATAGATTTGTAAAGTTTTTGGATCTCTTAAAGGAAGCTAAAAATGAAATGCTTTTAATGAATAGGCTTGAAGGAAATGTTTCCCAAAGTTTAGATAAGGAAACAAAGAAATTTTTTAAGAATGGTGGCACAATTAGATCTATATATGAGGCAAGTACAAAATTCAAATTAGAGAAGGATGGTATATGGAGTTCTGTGAGTGAAGAAGATTTAATTGCTTTATGTAATAAATTTGAAAGTGAAGGTGAAAAGATTAGATTAACGAGTAAGGTTTCTCAAAATATGGCAATATTTGACAGAGAAATAGTATTTACAAGTTTAGTAAACGAATCAAAAGTAAAGAATAAGCGAACTGATATAATTATTCGTAATAAAGATTATGCCGAATCAATGGTAGAATTGTTTGAGTTGAATTGGAATAAATCTGAAACCGTAAAGAATTACAAGAATAAACTCAATAATGTATAAAATGAAGAAACTAATTGCAGCTTTTTTGGTATGGGGAGCATTAAGTTCATATGTATTTGCCGGAGGAAATCCACCTATTCAGGGCTGGACTAATCTGGGAAGCGGAGTAAATGGAGAAGTTAATTCAATAATAGAATATAACGGAGATATTTATGCCGGCGGTGAGTTTACCATAGCAGGCGGTAATAGCATAAGCTTCATAGCCAGATGGGACGGTAGTCAATGGTCTTCATTAGGATCGGGTGTTAACGGTTTTGTTGATGCAATGGCTGTTTATAACGGTGAATTATATGCAGGGGGTTCTTTTTCTACAGCCGGAGGGATGAACGTAAATAACATTGCCAAATGGAACGGGAGCAGCTGGTCAGCTGTTGGAAGCGGCTTAAATGATGATGTAAGGGCTATGATTATATATAATGGAGAGTTAATTGTTGGCGGTGCATTTTCAAATCAAGGTCAGAATATTGCTAAATGGAATGGCAGCGTCTGGTCTTCATTAGGCTCCGGGACTGAAGATGACGTACACGCTTTTGCTATATGGCAGGGAAATTTGATAGCCGGAGGTAGATTTATATCTGCGGGGGGAGTATCTGCGAGCAGAGTCGCAAGATGGAACGGTTCTACCTGGTCGGCGGTGAGTCCGGATAACATCCAGGATAGAGTATTCGCCCTGGGAGTTTTAAATGATACACTTTATGCAGGTGGAAGATTTGAGAGCGTAAATGGTGATCCCGGGAAGAGAATGATCGTTAAACTTGCAGGGAGCTCGTGGCAGGGACTGGCCAATAGTCTTGAAAATAACAGAGAAGTTAACGCAATTTCCACATTTAAAAATCAACTCGTTGTCGGAGGACAATTCGAAAAAGCTTATAATACGACTGACACACTTACCGTATATAATATTGCGAGATGGAATGGTTTCCGTTGGGACAGATTTCAGACAGGTATGGACGAAAGGGTTAGTTCTCTTTATACAAGCATTTCTTCAGCTGATACAACATTAATCGCCGGTGGAGAGTTCTTTTTTGCTGGAGGACGTCCCGCAAATCACATTGCTATTTGGACTGATTCGATCAGAACATATTCGATCGAAGGGACGGTTAGGTACCTCTCAAATAATCAGCCGGTAAACGGTGGATATGTTAAAGCTGTGCGTTTAGAGCTTGCCACAAGACAGTTTCTAACACTTGATTCGGTTCAAATTAATCCTGTGGATGGTACATACAGATTAAATGTAATTAGAGCAGATACAGTTGATGTTATTGCATTTCCTAACGATGTTGAAGGACAAGATTTTATACCCACCTATGGTGGGAATACGATTTACTGGGAAGGATCTGAATCGATATTACTCCAGTCAGATACTACCGATATAGATATAAGTGTAGTAGATGCGCAGCCAACCGATGCATCAGGTACAGGAACCATAAGAGGAAAGGTAGCTTTAAATTACCTTCCTACAGGATTTCTTTCAGGGTTGGGAGAAGAGTTTACAGGGGGTTCAAATGTATATGCCGAGCTTAACGGTGTCTTTAAGAATTTCGATATAAGTACTGATTTCGAAACTTTTGAGATAACCTCACTTCCGGCAGGAACTTATAACATTATAGTAAACAGGCTCGGGTATGAATCAGATACGATTGTTGTGAATCTCACAAACGGGGGTACCGTGGAAAACACGAACTTTTTAATTAACCCGCTTGATAACCCAGTCTCCGTACAAAACATCAGTACCTCGATACCGGATAATATTACGCTGTATCAGAATTACCCGAACCCCTTCAATCCTACGACGAACATAAGGTTTGACATTAAGAGTAAAGCTAACGTGACGATGTATCTGTATAATTCGCTCGGGCAGGTGGTAAGGAAAATGATAAACAATGAGACTTACACTCCCGGGTCATACGAACTGAGTCTGGATGCATCTGGAATGGCATCGGGGATTTATTTTTATAAGCTGGTAACAGGTGAAACTTCTTTTACTAAAAAGATGGTTCTATTAAAGTAGATCAAGTAATAACATACACTGAAGCTAGTACGAGGATAAAGCTAAAAGCAATACGCTAAAGCTAAGTGCATTAAAAACATTTACTTTTTCTTTTTTCTCCCTTAAAAGCCCTCTAAGTTGAGGGCTTTTTTATTTCCGGATTATTCGCTTGACAATGATAGAAAATGAATATACATTGTTGTAGCTTTAACTACGACAGTTAAGGTTAATTATTTAGGAGGAACATAAAATGACACAATTAACGCAAAAAAACACAGCAAAAACGGGGAAAAGTTATTTGATCGCTATGGTAGCACTGACCATTTTGATGGTAGTTGTTATGGTTATCAGTTAATTTCATTTCTATCTACATTTAAAAAGCAAAATTACAGCGGGGTGGTAGTACTCAGAAATCAAATAAATGAGGGTTACAAGATCTTAATGGATTTCGGAAAGATCGCGGATACTTATTACCCGCACTTTATAGTGGAGCATGATGATTCGCAAAGCAAGAATGCACGTGTTAAGTTTTCGATAGATATGCGTATCATCGAGGGTGAAGTGCCGGTCGATATCACTCAGGACATAATATCGTGGGCTCACGCGCACTATAAGGTGCTCGAGGAAAGTTGGCTTGAACTTATCGAGCTGGAGATCTCATCGAAATTCCACAGACGCAATAACAATCTAAACGCAGCGTAGTATCTTTTTATGAAGGATCTTGTAAAACAATTAGAGGCGATAGGATTTACGAATTACGAGTCCAAAGTCTTCATGGTACTGATGCAGGGCCATAATATGACTGCTGCCGAGATAGCCAAAGAGGCCAATATACCGCGTACGTCCGTCTATGAGATCCTTAAGTCATTCGCGCAGAAGGGCATCTGCAATGAGATAGAGACCCCCAGTAAGCTTCGCTACGAGATGATAGATCCTGATGTGGTGGAGGATAAGCTGCAGCGTGAGATTAAGAATTCCTACGATAAAAAAGCTTCTGAACTCGACAACTCATTTAAGTCGCTGAAAAGTCTGTATAAGGCAAAGGCTCAAAAGGAAGCGGGAGAGAAGATTGAGCTGCTGAGGGGGTTTAATAAACACCGAACCAGTAAATTTCTTAATTTGTTGAATAAAGCTAAAAAGGAAATTTTAATAGCGAATAAATTACCGGATAGGATTTCTAAGAAAGCAAGTGATGAAGCCGATGAGTTTCTTGATAACGGAGGTAAATTAAGAACTATATACCAAATAGGTGAGACAGTCCGAGTAAGATATGACGAAGGATGGCGCGAAGTTAATAAAAAGGAGTTGATAGAATTATTAAAATCCTATGAAACAGATTCAGCAGAAATTAGACTTACGGATAATTTACCTCAGTCCTTTTTTGTATTTGACGAAAGGTATGTATTCCTAAACATAGTGGACGAATCTGTTGATCAATTTAATAAAAGTGATCTGATTATAGACAATGAAAAATATGCTACTGCAATGAAAGATCTGTTTGATTATTATTGGGATAACTCAATGACGATCAGTGAATTCGAAAAATCCGAGAAATGAAAAAAATCAGTAACCATATAAAATTTTTAGTACTTGCGGTTTTACTTTTCCCCCTAAGCTCAGGGACAATTTTTGCACAGGGAATTTATGACTGGTCTTCTATCAAAAACGGTACAAATGGTGTTGTTAATGCCATTACCGTGTATGATAATAAGGTCGTCATAGGAGGCAACTTCTCTGAAGCAGGAGGCGTCCCTGCAGCTAACATAGCTCAATGGGACGGAACGAACTGGCAGGCTATTGGCAGCGGGTTTCCCGAGGAAGTTTATGCTCTTGCTGTTTATAAAAATGAGCTCATTGCGGCAGGCAGTTATATCCAGACAGGTGCGGATACGGCAAGGATCTTCAGATTCAGTGGAGGTCAATGGCTTCCATTGGGTAAAGGGTTTGTGGCTAGGGCAAATGAGCACATACGGTCATTACTTGTGGATGATGACAAACTTTATGCTGCCGGATTATTTAAGCTGAACCAGACAGCAGGGGGAGCGAGTAATATTGCAGTTTATGATGAACAACAAGAGATATGGGAAAATCTTGGTGATGGACTTGATCTTGAAGTATTTTGCCTGGTTTCTCATAATAATGACTTAATTGCCGGTGGTGAATTTACATCTTCGGATACTGCCCAGGTAAATCACGTAGCAAGATGGAATGGTAACAAATGGCAGAGGATTGGCGAGGGATTAGGGGGCACAGTTCGCGCTCTCACAATTTTTAATGGAGATATTATAGCAGGGGGAGAATTTTCGGGACATATATCCCGATGGTCAGGTTCCTGGCAGGTACTGGGCAACGGCGTCAGCGATACGGTAAAAAGCCTTTCAACCTTTAAGAATAATTTAATAGTAGGCGGAAGTTTCAGATATGCAGGTTCGGGAAGCGACAGTTTATTCGTAAACGGAATTGTTCAATGGAACGGTGCGGTGTGGCAGGGCCTAACCAGCGGTATGAATAAAGACGTCCGGGCTCTCATAAGCGACAAAGGTAAATTGTATGCAGGCGGAGGGTTCTTTTCCGCCGGAGGCGACTCAGTAAATTATGTTGCTTACTGGGACACGGTTCCCACAGTACAGATCAATGGTGTAGTGAAATATATAAACGGAACGCCTGTAAATAATGGCGTGGCAAAGGCTGTAAGATACGATATTTATACAAGGGGTATTATTACTTATGATACCTCGGTGGTTCAAAATGACGGTACATATCAGCTAAGCGTACCTGTAAACAAGCCTGCGAGAATCATTATAATAGCAGATGACGAACTCGACTATATCCCGACATATTACCCTGCTACTATCTATTGGGAGAATGCGATTGTAGTGGAGCAAAACACAGACGGAGATGGATATGATGTAACCGTGGAAGACATAGATAACTCGATTAATTCTGGTTCCATCAGTGGACGCGTCCAGCTGGATTATACTCCCCAGGGATATCCGAGCGGGAATAACCTGGACATAAGGTCAGGTGCGATAGTCTATGCGCGAGTAGGCGCAAGCTGGAAGGCATTCGGAATATCGAACAGGTTTGAAAATTACCAATTGAATAATCTTCCAAAGGGAAGTTACCAGATTATTGTGAACAGGCTGGGGTATTCGACAGAGGTTTTAAATAATGTAAATTTAGCGCCCGGGCAGCAAATGCAGGATGTGAACTTTACATTAGCTCCATCAGATGGTGGAGAGGTGAATATTTCAGGGAATACATCCGTGATCCCTGAGTCCTATATGCTTCATCAAAATTATCCAAATCCATTCAACCCGGTATCAAGCATAAAATTTGAAATACCGTTAAGAAGTAATGTAACGTTAAAGGTTTACAATGTGACCGGGCAGGTGGTAGCAGAACTATTGAATGAGCAGGTATTGAGCGCGGGGATATACACAGCGCAGTTTGACGGTGGTAACCTTGCATCGGGAATATATTTCTATAGTCTCGGGATTTCCGGGGAAAATGGTACAAGTATATTTTCAGGCACTAAAAAGATGATTTTACTTAAATAATTGTTCTTTCATTCCTTATTTACCCTACTTATTTATTACCCTTACTCAGATCCGGGCTTCTTTAGAAAGCCCGGATTTTTATATTTCATTATATATTTGTAATATTATTATTACATTAGGTCTTGGGGGTGATAAATAAATTTAATCTAAAAAAGGCAACAATGAAAAATTTTCACAGATTTTTTCTTGCAATCTTTATGATTGTAAGTATTTTTACAATAAACTCCATAGCCGGAGATAGGATAGTACTGGTTGAGAGATATACAAGCTCTACCTGTGGTCCTTGCGCCGGTGCTAACCCAACACTTGATAATCTGATCCATACAACGGATCCGTCTAAGCTTACAAGTATTTCATACCATATGAGCTGGCCGGCTCCGGGAAATGATCCAATGTACCTTTATAACCCTGTAGATAATAACGCAAGAAGAAATTATTATGGTGTGAATTCCATTCCCTTCTGGATGATGGATGGTACAATACAGGTTTCAGCAGGCAGTGTGGCCAGCCAGTATGCTGCGCGCACAAATGTTTTAAGTCCGGTGACCATAATAGTTACTCACACAGTAGTGGGAGACAGTATGATAGTAAATGCCAAGGTTTTCTGTGAAGATCTTTTACCGGACCCAAGTGTAAGAGTACATATTGCTTTGCTTGAGAAAAATTTACAATACCCAAATCCTCCCGGTACCAACGGAGAAACACTGTTTCTTGATGTAATGAGAAAAATGAACAATAGCGGCTCAGGAGCAAGCATAACTCTATTTCCGGGTCAGACCGTAGAACTTCAGCAGTCTTTTTACATAGATCCACTATTCGATGAAACAGATCTTCTTCCCCTTGTAATAGTACAGGCGGCTAACAAAGAAGTCTTAAATGCAGGTGTACCAACTTATGATTTTACAATGCTGGCAGATAATGCTTTTAAAGTTGTGGATCAGGGACAAAATGCATCAGCCGATTTCGAAATAAGCGTACCGGTTATAGCCGATGGATATAACTTACCTGTTAATCTGGCATATGAAGTTCAGCCTCCTACAGCAGGAATAACAGCATCGTTTCCAAACGGTAGCACCATTAGCTCATTTCCCGGTGATGTTGTATTGAGGGTTAATTCTACTTCTGCCGTTCCTTCAGGTGTTTACAAGGTCATAGTCACCGGAACGAATTCAGCAGGTGATGAACATAAGATTGTTGTCAGTTACCTGGTAGGTAAGAATTATGTGAGTGTGGGATCTAATAGACCACAAGTTAGTTTTTCCGTGGATGGAAATAATTATACTTCGCCGCGTGTATTTAACTGGGACATTAATTCCCCTCACGTTATTTCTGTTACTTCACCTCAAACCTTTGCTAATACCAGGTATGTTTTTGAAAATTGGAGTAACGGAAGCAATGACCTTACTCAAAACATTAATGTAAATTCAAATACGAGTAATTATACAGCTAATTTCAAAACTCAGTTTAAGTTTTCTGTTTTCACTAATCCTGGCGGCCTTCCTGTCACGATCACAAGTGCCAATGAGTTCATTGATTCAGGAGCAACTTTAAATGTTTCGGTTTCTCCCACTACCCTTGTTCATAATGGACAAACTCTTTACTTCCAGAGATGGATTGGAGGAGGAAATGGTTCTTATACAGGACCAAGTCCTACGTTTGAAATTACTTCAATGGACAATTACATAAGCGAAGTCGCACTATTTGATACTATCGTTTCGGTTAGTCAACTGGGAAGTGAAATACCCGATAAATTCGAACTATACCAGAATTTCCCAAATCCATTCAATCCTGAGACGAAGATAAAGTTTGATATACCTGCGGCAGGTAATGTAAAATTAACGGTATATAATATGCTCGGGGAAACAGTAGCTGTGCTCCAGAATGGATTCTTGAATTATGGCAGATTTGAAACATCGTGGAATGCATCTCAATTTGCAAGCGGTGTTTATTTTTATAAGTTAGAAGCTGAAAATTTTGTTTCAATAAAAAAATTGGTGCTTCTTAAGTAAAGTTTTTAGGTTTAAATTTTATCATACATCCGGGGCGGTATTTTATGGAGAATACCGCCCTTTTTATATCCAAAATCGAATGACAGAAGATCAGATAAGAGAAAAGGAAGAACTGCTGGCTGCTCTTCCCGATGGAAAAGAGAAAGTCGATGAAATAATAGATCTTTGTAATCTTATAAAAGAGACCAATTCCAGAAAGCTCAATGAACTAAGCACAAGAGCGCTGCAATTGTCGGAAAAAATAAATTATAAACTCGGTATTGCGCACAGCCATAAACTCCTGGGACAAAGCCTTTCATATACTTCTGATTTCAAGAAAGCTATTGAACATCTGGACAACGCCCTTCTTATGAGCCGTTCATTGGGAGAGAAAAAACTGGAAGCAAACGTGCTATTGCATCTGGGGATAATTTACAAGAATTTTGATTTTAAAAAAGCAGTTCAAACTTATTTTGAGAGCCTTGAGATCAATAAAGCTTTGAAGGATACGATAGCCGAATCCCACGTGCTCAATAATATAGGTATAGTTTTTAAAATTCTCGGTAATCACCGTGTGGCTCTTGAATATTACCTTTCTGCGCTGAGCTTAAAGGAGAAAGGCGACAATCAAAAAACCATCCATAATACACTTTCGAATATCGGAAATATATATGCTCTAATGGAGGATTATGAAAAAGGCCTGGAATATGGTCTTAGAGCGTTAGAGCTTTTAAGAAAGCACGACCGGCGAAATAATGAATCAGTTGTATTGGGAAATATTGGATTATGTTACTCCAAGCTGGGTAAGACAGAAGAAGCTATGAAATATTATACAGAAGCAATCGAAGTAGCCCAAAGTATGGGAAATAGAAAAAGCGAAGCTGACAGCTACGGAGGTCT